>DUEU01000077.1 GCA_011191985.1 Dehalococcoidia bacterium | reverse complement strand
TTCTACGAATCCTTAGACAAGACCGGCCGGATAGTCACCAAGGACTGGGCGCAGTACGAGTCAAACGTGGTGTTTGAACCAAGGTTAATGTCACGAGAGACGTTGCATCAGAGGCGTGACCGGGTTTGGCGCAAGTTTTATAGCCTGCCCTCTATCTGGAGGAGAGTCGGAATGGTACGCCGGAATATGAGGGAACTATGGACAGTAAACCTTTATTATCGAGATTTCTGGCGGAGAAAACTCAAAGCTGATAGATAGCAGTCTCTGTCAATCGCTAGTTTGGTCTATTTCAGTTTCAGGATAAAAAAATAGAGCCGAATATGAAACCCGGCTCTGGTACTGTTATGGTGGAGACGGGGGAGAGTCGAACTCCCCGTCCAGAAGAGGCTGCCCAGAATATCCTACAGGCTTAGTCAGCTCTTTAGTCTCACCCGGCTAGCCTCTGCTGACCGAGTTTAGCCAGACCAGCCGATACATCTTACACCACCCTTATCGACATCCAGGCGGTGGCACCCCAATTTTTCGTCACCCAATCCCAACCCATTGGGGGAGGGTCGGGTTGGATGTGCCGCCTAATTTATTTAGGCAGCGAGAGCGAATTCAGGTTCGCCAGTTATTTTTACCGCTTGTTTTACGAGGTTAGCGGACCTCCGCCTGCAATTCTGTAGCCTACCTCCCCTGTCGAATCCACGCGTCCCCATCAATTTCAGGCAGCCTAGGCCACCTTCTTGAGACTCCGCTTCTTCAGAGCCCGGCCAATTGTCCTCTCTGCCTCCCGGCGGGCTATCGATTCCCGCTTATCATATTGCCGCTTACCCCTGGCCAGGGCTACCTCAACCTTGGCGACACTGTCTTTAATATACAGCCTGATAGGCACCAGTGTAAAGCCTTTCTCTTTCACCCTACCAGCCAGACTATCAATCTGCCTGCGGTGCAGCAAGAGCTTGCGCGGCCGGGTCGGCTCATGACTGAGATAGCTGGCAGCTTCATATCGCGCAATGTGCGCGTTAACCAGCCATAACTCACCGGCCTCGGCCCTGACATAGGCATCTCCAAGACTGACCCTGCCCGCCCGGACTGACTTTATCTCCGTCCCGGCAAGCACCAGGCCAGCCTCCACACTATCCTCGACATGATAGTTGTGATAAGCCTTGCGATTGGTCGCGACAGTCTTTATAGCCACATATAATTATACTACAGGCGATAACAGCATCTCAAAGCAGCTATTTGTACTAGCCTTCTTTGGCTGCGCGCCAAGGATAGAAGACTAAGAAAGCGACCGTGAAGACAGCCGGCAGGATGATTCCCCCTGATGCCTGATTGAAAGTAACGTAACCCATAATAACGGAGTATAACTCCACCACCAGACTGAGTACAGCCGTCAATATGGCAAACTTCACCCACCAAATATGCTTCAATGGGTCCCGCGCTGCGACCATAACAAAGATTCCAGGCACAAGCATACCAACGCCAAGCAACGCCAGGAAGGACAGTATGTGTACAGGCCCCTCTGCCGCGTAACCAAACATTTCACCTAATTGTTGAGGAACAAAGATAAAAGCTAGTCCCATTAAAATATGAAGAACCCCCCAGACAATCATAGTTACCTTTAGCGCCTTCAGCATTACGCACCTCCCCAATATAGTGGTCGTATTATATTACAGGCTGGAGACTATGTCCAGAACTGATATATAAACTTACTCTCACAAACTGCTTACTGGCTACTTGACTTCCGCCAAGGATAGAATATGAGAAGGGCTGCAGCCACGGCAGCATCCCAGATAATACCCATTCCCGCCTGACCGAAGTCGACGTAACCAACAATTAATGAATATAAGCCGGCTATTACACCAGTTAAAGCCCATAATATGGCGAACTTCACCCACCAGATGTGCTTGAGCGGGTTCCGTGCCGCCGCTATTAGAAAGACGGAAACCGCGATAAGGGTGAGGCCCAACAACGCCCCCATATATAGTGCCCAGTCAGGCACATCTCCGAAACCAAACATATCACCCATCTCCGGCATAAAAAAGGTGAACCCCAGACCAAAAATAATCTCTACCACCCCAAAAACGATCAAAGTTACCTTCAGAGCCCTCAGCATTAGGCACCTCCTTAAGAAAGTGGCCGTATTATATTACATGACACGGCCACTGTCTATACCTTAATGGGAAAGACCCGGTTACGACTAGAACTCAACCGTTCTGCGGGCAAAGAAACGTTCGATGGCACGCTCGACTCTCTGCCTGACCGGCATCAGCACACCAACGACGGCGGCTATGGAAATAAGGTGAATAAAAAACGAATGCTCGCCAAACACTTGCCCGACATACGTCGCCAGCAGGTGCTCAGACACACTGAAGACAAAGATGATAATAGCCAGGAATATTGAGTATATCGTTGTCTTTTTTATGATAACGGTGATGTCAAAGAGCTGGTATTTTATTATGGCTATGCCGATTAAACCGGCGGCAATGTCGTTGAGAAGCATACCAGTCGGCATCACAAAACCATTGTCAATACCATAAAGTATAATACACTTCACTATGGCAATAGAGACTACAAAAAAGCTGATAAGAATATAAAGCATGTGGCGCCTTTTTAAAGGCGCGATTTCCCGTTGGCGGGCCCGCAACAGGAACCAGCATGAAGACCAGATAAAAAAGAACCAGATGGGAAGCGAAGCGAGGTTGCCCATAAGGAGCTGAAAGTCAGGCCGGAAAATGTTACCCCAGCTATAATTGTACACTCCTTCAATCCTGCCCATGAGGCCAGAGGCGCCAAGAATAAAAATGATTACAGAGAGAGCCCAGACAAAAATCGTCATCTTCTTCCTCGGCTGGTTGAGGTAAGCGCAGGTAAAGTGATAAACGACGGCAGGGAGGAAAACGCACGGCCAGAAGATTATATAGCCATAGATAGGCAACTCGTTGACATGGCTATTCCTTATCATGGCTAGAAATACACCAAGGTCCCAAATAGCGCAGACTAGAAGAAAACCGGCAAAAAGGTAGTGATATTTCTTTCTTCCCCGTGACAGGACAAGAACCAGCACCGTGCTGTTTATGAGAAAGCCTAAAAACGAGGTTATGGAAGTAACTAAAACAGTGGTAGAAGGCACCAAGACAACCTTTCTCAGTTCCTAAAGACAATTGACTGGTTCTTACTTTTTCCGTACTGACAGTATCACCACTCGTTCAAGCTGTCAAGAGTTGGCTAGTAAATGTATTCATTGGCCGATACTATTCTGCTATACTAGGGGCGCCAGCAGAAGGAGGCGCCTATGACCAAGCTTAACAGATTATGGCTACTGATTATAGCGTTGCTGGTAGCCATTATCGCTACCGGCAGCATAATAGCCTGGTCACGGTACCACCCGGGTCAGCCGATAGAGATTTCCCTGCCGCCGCCGGCAGAAATGCACGGTGAAATATACGTCAGTGGCGCGGTCAGCAACCCCGGTATATATAATTTAACGGCCGACGACAGCATAGCAGATATCATCCAGGCTGCCGGCGGTATCACCAGCAGTGCCGAACCCGGCCACATTGAACTTCACGTGCCAGAAGCGGGCGCTGCCGACTCACCGCAAAAGATAGATGTCAACCGCGCTGAGGGCTGGCTGCTCGAAGCGCTGCCGGGGATCGGTGAAGTCCGGGCGCAGGCCATCATAGACTACCGTTACCATAATGGGCCATTCCAGCACATCACCGAACTGACCAAGGTCGAAGGCATCGGCATCACCACATACAAGCAGATTAAAGATCTTATTACTGTTACTTATTAGCAGGGTGCAACAATGCCGCTTATTTATCTCAGCTGTGCCTGGGTTGCCGGTATCTTTGCCGGGGCAAGTGTTGCTCTGCATCCGGCTATTGTCCTTATCGGGCTTATGCCTCTCCCTCTGCTTTTCTGGTTTCGCCGCCACCGCCGGGCAATTATCCTGACCAGCCTGTGTGTTATCGCCTTCCTCGGGGGCGCCCTCTACTTCCAATCAAGCCGGCCGGCAAACGATGAGACATCACTCCAGTTCTATAACGAACAGGGTACGGTAGAAATAAAAGGGGTAGTAGATACCGAACCCGAAGTCCGGGATAGAGTCAGCCACTTACGCCTGGCCGCCAGCGAGATCAAACTGATCGGAGGCTGGCAGCCGGTATCCGGCATGGTACTGCTGTTCGTGCCGCGATACCCCACCTACGAATACGGTGACCAGCTCCAAGTGACCGGCTCTCTTGAGACACCGCCCCAACTCGATGACTTTGACTACCGCGATTACCTCGCTCACCAGGGCATCCATTCCACCATGCTCTACCCCGATATTGAAAAGCTCGGCGGTGGCCACGGCTCCAAGTTGCGACAGTGGCTTTACGCGTTAAGAAGTCGTCTCTCCCAATCCTTAGCTGAAGTCTTACCGGAACCACAGGCGTCACTGGCCCAGGGTATCGTTCTGGGCAACCGAAGTATGATTCCAGACCCAGTAGAAACCGCTTTCACCCACAGCGGCACCGCCCACCTCCTGGCCATATCCGGTCTCCATCTCGGTATCCTGGCCGTCATGCTCGTCAGCCTGGGTATCCGGCTATTCGGGCGGAGACACTATATCTACGCATGGCTGGCATTGGCTATAATCTGGCTATATGCTCTGATTACCGGTATGCACCCGCCGGTGACCAGAGCAGCCATCATGGCCAGCCTGTTCCTCGTTGCCGAACTCCTGGGCCGGCAGCGCAGCGCCATCTCTGCCCTCACCTTCGCCGCGGCGATAATGGTCGGTCTCAACCCGCAAATCCTGTGGCAGGCCTCCTTCCAGATGAGCTTCCTGGCGATGACCGGGCTTATCTTCATCTTCCCGCCGCTTCAGGCTGCGGGCAAAAAGGCGGTCAGGGCCACCCTAGGTGAAGACGGCGCCGCCGCATCTACCGCCAGCATAGCCACTGATAGCCTGAGCGCCAGCCTGGGGGCAATCCTGGCCGTCTGGCCGCTTGTTGCCTATTACTTTCGGTATCATCTCATTCAGCGCCCCCCTGGCCACATTCTGCGCCCTGCCGGCACTACCGGGCATCATCATCACCGGGGCCCTGGCCGGAGGAATAGGCATCATTGCTCTCCCCCTGGCCCAGGTCATCGGCTGGCTCGCCTGGCTGTTCATCTCCTACCTCCTGCTGGTGGTCAATATCTTCGCCAGCCTGCCACTGGCCTTCATAGAGACCAGCGCCATCAGCGTCGGCACTATCGGCGGCTACTACCTGGCGCTGGCCCTGGTCTTGTGGCTCAGCAGTCACCGCCAACAGGCAGGCACGATAGTAGCCGGAGCGCAGCACTGGTTAAAATCGGAAACAAAAGGAACCAGCGGTGCATTCTCACGACTGCCGGTGAAATGGGTTATCCCTCCCCTGCTCACTGTCGCCATACTGGTATCAATCACGGCGGCCACCATGCCCAACGACCGGCTCAGGGTGAGTTTCATGGATGTCGGTGAGGGCGATGCCATCCTTATCCAGAGAGGGAACCAGCAGATCCTGATTGACGGCGGCCCCAGCCCCCAGGCGCTAGCCCTGGCACTGGGCCAGGCAATGCCGTTCTGGGACAGGAACATAGAGCTCGTAGTGCTGACCCACCCCCACGCTGATCACCTCACCGGGCTGCTAGCCATATTGCCGCGCTATCAGGTCGGGCAGGTGCTCTATCCCGAACTGTCTTATGAATCGCCGCAATACGATGAATGGCTGAGCCTAATAGCCGACAGGAATGTTAAAGCTACTACCACTCAAGCCGGGCAGAGGATTGAACTGGGAAACGATGTGGTAATAGACRTCCTTAATCCACAACRGCCTCYGCTAARCGGCACYGAGTCSGAYAYTGACAAYAACGGRGTGGTGCTGCGCCTGAGYACGGGCMGSRTCRGCTTCCTGCTCACYGCYGAYATATTCYGGGAGRCAGAGTTCGAGCTTGTCCACRGTGCRACCAGTCTGAAAAGCACGGTRCTCAARGTCGCCCACCAYGGGGCGGACACCTCCASCAGTGCCGAATTCCTGGCCGYCRCCGACCCACAAGTGGCTGTCATCTCGGTGGGYGAWGAYAACCRCTTCGGKCACCCCAGCCCCCARGTCGTRSARAGGCTTGAGCAGAAGCTGGGCCCRGAGAACRTCTACCGCACCGACYRSSACGGWACCATAGAATTTAYCACCGATGGCGAGAGRCTATGGGTAAATGTGGAGAGGTAAGGTGATTGCGTCTGMGTATTTGCCTCAAACCTAACCTTTTTTTATCACYGGCGTTATAGTATAGTGAGAAAGCAATGGAGCAGGAGGCAATCCTATGAAAAGACTGTTAATAGCGCTGGGGCTGGTGGTACTGCTGCTGGTGCCGGTTGCTTGCGCCAAAGCACCATCCAATAATGAAGGAGAAATAATAGCACCGACACCGTCCCCCGCACCAATGCCAGCACCGACACCACCAGATTATTATAAAGGTGACGAAGGCGGGGCTCTACCCTCAACACAGGAGCGGATGATTGTCCGTAACGGGTACATAGAGCTTGTTGTTGCCGATGTGCTGGGCACCCGTGACGATATTGCCCATCTAGCCGCAAGCTACGGCGGCTACGTTGTCTCTTCCAGTATTCGGGGCGAGGAGGAAGACCTGAGAGGGAACATAACCATTCGGGTGCCCGACGATCTGTTTGAACAGGCACTGGCCGAAATGAGGGGAATGGCCGTGCGCGTAGTCGAAGAAAGTACCTCCAGCTATGACGTTACCGAGGAGTACGTTGATCTCCAGTCCCGGCTTAAGAACGCCGAGGCAACCGAGCAACAGTACCTCAACATCCTGGAACAGGCGACGGATGTGGAAGACATCCTCAGGGTCTACGAGAGGCTGACCTATGTACGGCAGGAGATTGAGCAAATCAAGGGGCGAATGCAATACCTTGAGCGTACCTCATCAATGTCCCTGATAGAAGTCCGTCTGGAGCCGGAGGCAAGCGCCAAACCGCTGGCCCGTGCCGGCTGGAACGCCCTAGAAGTCTTCAAGTCAGCCATACGCGGCCTGTCTATCGCCGGCCAGGTTATAGGTACTATAGCCATCTGGTTATTAATCTTCATCCCCATATGGGGGACCATACTGGGTATTATCATCTGGCGGGTGCGCCGGAGGAAAAGGGCCTAGCCTATCACACGCCGAAGGATGACCGCTTAGCCGCCTGATAGCCGCCGGCCAATCTCTTCCTGGCTCAAGTCGTTAACCGCGACAATCTTGTTCTTGGCGGTATGTCCCCTGAGGATAGCCACCCGGCTCTTACTGACCCTCAGGACATGGCTCAGGAAAGCCACCAGTTCCCGATTGGCCTTACCCTTGACCGGCGGCGCGGCTATCCTGACCTGCAACACGCCGTCAGCAAAGCCCACAACCTCGTTCCTGACGGCACCGGGCTGGACTCGCACCGGAATTCTGACGGTGCCTTCTGCGCCAAACACTGTATCCAACTCAATCAGCCGACTTCAGACTGCTACCAACACGGCAACGGCTCTGCCACCGGCACCTCCGGCAGAGCTTATAGGGCAGCTTCAGCTCAATCAGGTCACGCCACTGGCGGCAGGTCAAGCGGGTGTTGAAATCGACGCTGAGTTCGCTTAGCAGTATGGTGTCCCACTTCCTGACGGCATCTTCATCACCGTCAGGGCTAGCACAGCGCCCATCAACACATAAAGGGCACTCCGAGCATAGCTCATCGACACCCTCGGTAACCGCTACCAGCCGGTCAGCCGCCGACCGAAACAGAGCCTTGATGGCCGCTTCTTTCTCCTCGAAACGCGAACCCCGGCCCTCCATGGCCCCAGTCCAAAAAGGCATACAGCAAACATGATGAGCCCGCAGCCGCATAATCGCGCTGTTACTCATGTTGTCTTTTTCCGACATTATCAATCATCACCAGTGGCCGCCAGGCCGCCCGAGGTCAGGACAAGCTCCGCACAGCAAACAGGCTGTTATTCTACCTAATCAGAGCGCGACTGGGCGAAAAGACTGGCGATTGCCGCCAGAAACAGGATCATCGACAGGGAAAACCACCATGCCCAAGTAAATTCGCTGCCGATTGGCGGAGCGTAATCTACCGTAACCAGGATACCCATGATAGTGCAAAGCCCGCCCAATATACCCAGAACCAGAGCAAATATTCCCATTGTTTACCCCCTTATTTTCTCAAGCACCTCCACCGGAGTGCCAATTTTTACAGCTAACCCCGGCCGCCACTTTGTTTTCGCGGCTCAGTTCCTAGTATAATGGAAATGGTAGCTACTACCGAGGAGTATAATAGCATGAAGCTGACCGATAATCTACACTTTTTCCCGGAAAGGGGAATGCTGGACTGCAACACATATGTAATCAAAGGCAAGCCGACCGTGATTATTGACCCCGGTTCCGCCGAGTTCTTGCCGGCACTCGTCGAGGACCTAAAGGGGGATGACATCCAGCCGACAGACTTTGATATTATCGTTAACACCCACCTCCACGGCGACCATTGCTGGGGAAACGAGGCCTTCCGGGAAGTCTCCGGAGCCAGGATTCTCTGCCATCCCCTGCAAAAGAAATTCTGGGATACCACCGTGGTTGGCGCTGCCAATTTCTTCGGCATGCCGGCGATGGCATTCTCTGAAGACGGCCTTCTGGACGATAAGCGGCTGGATGGTGATGGTATAGAACTCGAACTAATCCCCTCCCCGGGTCATTCGCTGGACAGCATCTGCTTCTACAACCGAAAGGAGAAGGTGCTGGTCTGCGGAGATGTTATCTTCTGCCAGAACACCGGGCGCGTTGACCTGCCCGGCGGCAGCGCCGACGAGCTCAAACAGTCTATAGAAAGGCTGGCACAGCTGCCCATCGAGTATCTCCTCCCCGGGCACATGGATGTCGTGACCGGCGCCGAAGAGGTCCGGCGCAACTTTGAGTTTGTTAGGGAATACGTATTCAAATGGCTCTAGAACACACCATAGAAGAGAGTTCTCCCGAACTGGGGCCGATAAGGCCGCCAAGTGAAGCCTTCTCACTACTCATCCGCGTAACCAGAAACTGCTCCTGGAACCGCTGCCGCTTCTGCCACATTTATAAAGGAAGCCGCTTCGAGCTGAGGTCGGTAGAGGATGTAAAAAAGGACATACTCACCGCCAAGCTGATACAGGACAAGATAAAGGAAATCGCCTGGCAGTCTGGCCAGGCTGGTAACGTGAGGGAGATTGCGGCCAGGCTGCTGAACAACCCGACCACGGCTACCTTCCACAATGTCGCCCTATGGCTCTATATGGGTGGCGAGAGCGCCTTTCTCCAGGACGCCAACACCCTGATAATGCCGACCCGCGACCTGGTTGAGGTAATCCGGTTCCTCAAGAAGACCCTGCCCAGCATCAAGAGGATAACCAGCTACGGCCGCTCCAAGACCGCCGCCAAGAAGAGCGTCGCGGAGCTGAAAGAGTTGCATGAGGCCGGGCTTTCCCGGCTGCACATTGGACTTGAGTCGGGGTATGACCCATTGCTCAAGTACATGGACAAGGGGGTCACCGCTGCCGACCACATCAAGGGCGGCCGAAACATTGTAGAGGCCGGTATATCGCTCTGCGAATACGTGGTGCTGGGGCTGGGCGGCAAGCAGATGTGGCGGGAGCACGCCATGGAGACGGCCAGGGTGCTGAACGAGATAGTCCCCGACTATATCAGGGTCAGAACCCTGACCATCAACAATCGTATGCCACTATACGATGAGTTTAAGCAGGGCAACTTCCTGCGGGCCACCGATGAAGAAACCATCGAAGAAGAAAAGCTGCTCATTGAAAATCTGGAGTGCCATTCCAATTTCGTCAGCGACCACATCACCAACCTGCTTCAGGAAGTCGAAGGCGAGCTGCCCCGGGACAAAGAGAGGCTGCTGGCCATAATAGACCGGTTCCAGTCGCTATCGGCGCCAGAAAGGGCTAACTTCATCGTCGGTAGAAGGGCCGGCCTGTACAGCCAGCTCGACGACCTCAACGATGCCCGCCGTCATGATGCCGTCGAGCAGATTGTAGCCCAGCTCAACCAGAAGGGCCAAGAGGTCTCTCAACAGGCGATATGGGAGCTGATGGAAAGGTTTATTTAACAGGCTAGGGCTATGGCCAGGCTAGAGCAAGAAGTGGGCAAGCTGCTCCGTCAGCAGGGACTGACGCTGGCGGTGGTCGAGTCAGCCACGGGCGGCCTGATATCCCACCGCATCACCAATGTCCCCGGCAGCTCGGACTACTACCGGGGTTCGGTTACCGCCTACAGCAATGAGGTCAAGATACAGACCATCGGTGTTGCCCAGGAGACTATTGAGCGGTACGGCGCCGTAAGTCACCAGGTAGCCGAGGAAATGGCCGACTGTGGCCGCCGACTGTTGGCCACGGACATATGTCTGGCGGATACCGGCATTGCCGGGCCCACCGGGGAAACCCCGGGGAAACCGGTGGGTCTATTCTACATCGGGCTTTCCCATCATGACGGCACCTTGAGCCGCCAGTACATCTTTCCAGGCAACCGGCTTCAAAACAAGCGGCAGGCGGCCGAGGCAGCCCTCAAATGGTTAAAAGAATACCTGAAAAACCAGAAAAGTCAATAGATGTTCACTCTATACTGAGCTTCAGATCCTCCCGGCTGGTCAGGGTCGCCGCCCGTCCGAGAAAGTCCTTCACCGAGGCGCTCTGCTCTCGCAGTTTCTTAAGCTCAAGCCCGATGGGACTGATTGAGGTCGGGCTATCAGCATAGGTCCCGTAAAAGGCAAAGTAAGCCTGATTCAGCTTCCTGAGGTAATAGCCTTTACCAGCCAGGTACTGCCGTCTCTCCTCCATGAACTGTTCCGCTGCCGCAGCCTCGCCGCGGGCTAAATACTCATCAACCGTGCGCCGGATTTCCCGCATTTCCCGGTCGAACTCCTCACTTTCCTCATCACCAGCGCCGTCACCGTTGCCGCCGTAGTACCTGTCATAGACCATGGCGCCGATCTCATCGCTAACCATGCCAGCGACTGTCTCGTTCATGGTGGCAATCTCATAATCGCGGGACACCCCGGTAGCATCCAGCACATAGCGGAACCCCAGTGGCGTGAAGGCCAAGTACTGGTGCAGCCACTCTTCTACTACAGCATCGATGACAAAGGACAAGCTGCCATTATCGGACACGAAAGTTGGAAACGTGCTGAGACCACCCAGCCTCACCACCAGCGACGAGACACCCAGGCTGTCTACCTTGGCTTCAACAGCCTCTATTTCCGCCAAGCTGATATCCTGCTTTAAAGTAACCTCTCTTATTGATTCTATGTGGTCTCTCGGCGAGACCACCAGCAGGCGAGGGGGCTCTTGAAGGGTGAAGTTCAGGGGCGGGAAACTGACCTCCGCTCCGCTCAGGGGACTGTATATTCCCTGCTGCTTTAATGCCTCCCTGACCTGCCGGGCGATTACCCTCTCGACGGATGGCGTCAACTCCGCCCTTTGTTTCTCCAGAAAGGCCAGTTCGTTTTCCAGGGAGACCTGGTCCGGCCCGCTGGCACTGCCGGCGGCTTCCAGCCGGGAATCCAGGGCACCAATGCGCTCAGTCAGCGAGAAATAGCGGGTAACCAGGGCGACTTCATCATCAATAATCTCGCTATGATTTCCCGAGACAGCTTCCTTAACCTCGTAAGGCAAGATGCCCATTTCCCAACGGGTAATACTGAAGACATGGGGGGCCACAATCGCTCTGAGGTTCCGGTCAAAGGTCGCCGCGGCAGCACAGCCCAAGCTTATCAATATGAAGGCTAAAAATCCCCAGATTACAATCAGTCCTATCGCCGACTTTCGCTGCACGTAAACCAACCCCGCTAGTCAGGTTTTGCCTTTACCTGGGCCAATATCTGAGGTAGTACTTCTCCTGTCTTCCCGTGAATCACCACATCGGCATAATGGTCGTGCGGTGTCGGCTCCATATTGACAATAACCAGCTTGGCACCCTTACCGTGGGCAATCAGCGGCATCTGGGCCGCCGGATACACCACCAGTGATGAGCCGGCTACCAGGAACAGGTCGCAGGCAGCCGAGCGCCGCTCTGCTTCAGCGGTCTCCGCTACCGGCATAGCCTGACCGAAGGAGACCGTGGCCGGTTTCATAATGCCACCGCAGGCCTCACAGCGGGGCACCTTGTCCCCCGCTTCGAACCGCCGGTGAATCTCTTCCCTGGGGTATCGCCGGTGGCACTCAAGACAGTCAACCCAGTGCGCCGTCCCATGCAGCTCAATGACCTTCTCGTCGGGGATGCCGGACTTCTGGTGCAGGCCATCAATGTTCTGGGTGATAACACAGTCCAGCCTGCCCATACGGTGCAATTCAGCGATGGTATGATGCCCCAGGTTAGGCTGGGCCGCCGCCATCTCGGGCCAGCTTGCCGACGAGAACTGCCAGTATTTCTCCCGTCCTTCTTCACTGGCCATGAACTTCTGAAAAGTAAACTCGCTGGGGTCGAACCGACTCCAGATTCCCCCCGGGCTGCGGAAATCCGATATCCCCGACTCGGTACTATGGCCAGCGCCGGTAAAGACGACGATTGTCCGGGATTTTAAAATTATGTCGGCAACCATATCAACCTTTTCCACTTTACGACCTCCGCTTTTCCGTAATATCTCCCTAAATGCTATAATAATCTTACCGCAACGGAGTATTAAGCGTCTACGTAAATAGCACGATGAAAGACTACTATCAGATTCTCGGTGTCCCAAAGAACGCCAGCCAGCAAGAAATAAAGCAGGCATTTCGCAGGCAGGCCTTCAAGTGCCATCCCGATAAGAACCCGGGCAACGAGCGGCAGGCTGAGGCGAAATTCAAGGAGTTAAACGAGGCCTACGGCGTGCTGGGGGACGAAAACAAGCGGCGCCAGTACGACTTCGCCGTAAAGGGACAGCCAGCCGGCGGCTTCGGCTATGCACAGCAGGACATATTCCGGGATACTTTCTCCAACCAGGCCATGTTTAACGATTTGAGCCGTATGTTCGCCCAGGCCGGTCTTAGATTTGATGAGGACTTCCTCAACCGCGTCTTTTTCGAGGGCAGGGGCGTTGTTTTTCAGTTTTTCACCACTCCCGGCAGCACCAGCAGCCAGACCTACTATCAGCCCTTTACCGATGTAGAAAGGCCAGCCCGTAAGCCAGGATTTATAGATAGGCTGCTCTCCCGCTTGGCCGCTAAAACCGGTAAGTTTATCATGGGCAGACTGCTTGGCGGGGAACCCGGAGCGGTAGCGCCCTCCAGCCTCGACCAGCACCGGGAAATCGAAATTTCGGCATTGGAAGCCGCCAGCGGCAGCGAGAAACGGGTCACCTATAAACGGGGAACAGAGTCCAAGAAGCTCATGGTCAAGATACCACCCGGCGTCAAAACCGGCACTAAAATACGCCTCAAGGGCATGGGGCAAACAGGAAGCAACAGGTCAGGAGACCTCTACCTGCACGTAAGGGTCAAGGGATAGCTCCGGTCAGACTTCCGCCTCGTTGTTAGCAGCATCCAGCAATACATAGGTTACCTGCCCGCCGCAGAACTCTCTGACCAGGTCGGCCAGCTCTCCAGTTATCGTCTCAGCCTCCTGCCTCGATACCGGTGGCAGACAGTCTATATTTATGGCCACATCGGTGGTGGTCGGCAAGAGCTTTGTCTGGTCGCCCTGCCGCCAGTTCCAGCGACGGCACATTACCTTGGAGTTATCAACGTAAATCACCTCACCCGGCGGCGGGTTTTCCAGAAAATCGGAGTTTAAAGGGGTGAACGGCTCATCACCCTTAGCGATGGTAAGACACAGGTCACCATCGACACTATCCAGGTCGTCACCGCCGCTGGGCACGATATATTTAAGGGAAAAATAATTGAACAGGGCTACTAGGGTATTAATATAGGGCAACTGGTCACCGCGCCGGGCCCGGCGGGCCAGCGATTCAATAGAACAATAAAATTTGTTGGGATTGGTGCCGAAATCGGAGTAGGCCTGCCGCCAGGGGGCTATCCGAGGGTGGGTCTTAATAGCCTGCAAAGACTCGTCCTGGACAGACTGGGCTTCGACCTCTCTTAACAGTCCCACCAGCTTCGGATTCTCGCCGTCGTTATTGAGTCCGCGGCCAATGATTACCCCCCGGATATACTGGGGAAACCGCTCAAATACCTCGCGGGATACTATATCTTTCACGGCTCGCCTAACCTCCTAATCCATCCTGGCAGCAGCATGGGCCAGCTCCCAGGAATATTCATAAAGATGCAACCCTTTACTCATCGCCACCAACTCACCGTCACCGACGCCTATCTCCCCCGACATGTACTCCTTGAGCAACTGGATTGCCGCCAGGTTGGAGGGGAAGCCTGCCCACAAGTCCCAGGAGCGGAAGTAGGCAAAGAAGTGCAGCTTACCATCACGGATCCTGGTGTCTATTCCCCTTAGACACGGTGGGTCGGCAAGGGATATGGACTTGGCGTCACCAACCGCCATAAATGCCTGGTTGGTGTTATAGCCGTCGTCCCTATACATCTTTATCACTTCTTTTATCTGCCACTCCAGATACTGACCGTAGGTATACTGCTCCCCTCCCCTCTTATGGGCCGTCATCAGGTAGGGAAGGTATTCCTCTACATAGGCCATGGAGGTCGGCGGGGGCACCCCCTGGGGCACGTCAGGTATCAGCGGCCTTGTTCCCGGGTGACCTATCTGGACAACGACGAAGTCAAGTTCTTTACGAAGCTGACCGGCGTAGCTGCCCCGCTCAATTCTGTATTCGCGACCATCGGTCAGCGTCCGGCGCAGGCAAAGGAACCATGCCTCGGAAAGGTCTCTGGCCTCGATTAATGAAATCTTCACAGCATAAAGTCCAGCGAACGCCGTCTATAGTGCCCGCGTGTATTCGGGACGAAGCAGGGACATGTCATTCTTGGTTAACACATCGTTAATAAGCTGCAGCACTTCTGCCTTCTGCTCAGGGAGCCAAACCTTGATGGGCAGGTAGTTGGAAGCATGGTTGGCAGTAAAGAAGCAGTGAGTAAAACTTGAGTTCTCTATCATCAGCTTCAACTCCTGCAAAGACTGGAAGGGAGATATAAGGGTGAAACGGCCCTCCTGCCAGTCCTTATAGAGCGGGGTGCCCGGGACAAGCATGAGAGTCAGGGCACCGGCGAAATCAGGGTCAATATCGGTGAGTATCCGGCCGGTATTCAGGGCATGAGCCTCGCTGCCATCGACGCCACCCAAGCCCAGTATCACCGTCATCGATAGGGTAATCCCAGCCGCTTTCAGCTTTCTACCCGCCTCAACTATCTGGGCGTAGGTAGCCCCTTTATCAATCTTACGCAGCAGCTCTTCGTCCCCGGTCTCAACACCCAGATAGGCAATCTTGAGGCCGAGCCGATTTAATTCCTTTAGTTCGTCCACACTCTTTATCAGCGCCGACTGTGGCGTGGCATAGGTACCCACCCTCTCCAGATTGGGAAACTTCTCGCTGAGATAGGGCAGTATCGCTACCAGATTACGCTGGGGAGATATCAGGGCATCACCTTCTTCCAGGAAGACCCGCTTCACGCTCCGGCTGTAGTTCCGGGCTATCCGGTCAATATCCCGCTTAACATCGTCAACGGCCCTTATGCGGAATTTGACCCCATCGTAAGTGCCACAAAAGGCGCACGTATTGTGAGAGCAGCCCATCGTCAACGGTAGCAGCAGGCTGCCAGCCTCGCTGGGCGGTCTTATTCTCACTGCATATTCAGCCATCGGCAACCAATCCCTTCTTACTCACGCCGCCCCTTCTTGAAAAGGGCCAGAAACCGGTCCTCGTACTCGTCAAAGAGGTCCCAGCGGTGTAGCTCATCCTTTAATTCGTAGGGCTCGGCCTCGCCCCTCATAACTCTACTGAACATCTCTTCAATCCTGACCCGGGCATCAACCGGGATACCACCGGAGTCAACGTTCAGAAGTCCCCGGCTCCCCATCTGCGTCAGGTTGTTCGACAGCGAACTCCGGGTCATATCGTGGATGAACTTCAGCAAGGAAACATCCCAGAGCTGGTCTTCACCCTTGATAATGGTAGTCAGCGGGTCGCCGCTCTTATCTATGTCGGTATTTAGCTTGTCAACTACCTCTGGCAGGCTATTGGAGACTATTGTAAGCTCCTTAGGTTCGTTACGGTAGGTATAAAACAGCCCCGGGGCATGAGCACCATATTCACTGAGCAGCATCTTAAAATACTGCCGGGCGTTCTGGCTAAAACCGTCCAGACGGGACAGGTAGTAGGGGGTTACAATCCGCGGTCTTTCGGCAATGACCTTTCCCTCTCTAACCACGGTCTCAGCGACGTGCTCCATCAGTTCGGCATAAACCGGCTCGGTGACCAGATAGTAGTAGATGTTAGTCGTGCCAAAGGTGGCCAGGTTCTGCTTAGGCCGCCTCAGTATCTCCGTATTGTTGACCGCGTATTCAATCCTCTTGTCATCGACATCCATAACAATATCTCACTCATTTGTCATAATATAATTATACCACCACCATACGACGGAAGCATATTTCACTCGTATCACGACAATGCTGCCAGTTCCCGCTTGTACTCGTCCAGAAGCTTGTAGTACTGGGCATCAAGACTGGCCAGCACCCGCCGCCACTCCTCCTGGAACTGCGGCTGTCTCTCCACATTTATCTTGAAGCCGAGCGGCTGGCCGCCATACTGCTGCTGTATCGCCTGTTGTACTTTTGCTGTAAATTCAGCCTTAAGCGACTCATAGGACTGCTTTTTTTGCTGCTCGCCCTGCCCCTGATAATGGTCGAAGATACGTCTGATGCCGCTGAAGACGTTTTCGACGCTTGCCTTATCCTGCTTCAGGGTTTTTAGCCCGTCCATCGCCCGCTTATTTTTACGGCGGGCGGCATCATCCCGGGGCAAGTCAAGATTTCTGACCAGTACCTCACTAGCCCCCGCAACCACGTACCTGGCGGCTTTCGCCTCGTATTTACCCAGCTCAGCCACCAGATTACTCCTCTCCTTGAGGTACCTGGCGGCCAGTTTTTCCCCTTCAGGGGCATACTTCCACCTCAGGCGCTCCTCCTCAGATGCTTCACCCAGCTTCTCCACCTTTTCCATGGCTATTTCGCGGGCACTCTTGATATCGCCCATACCATTCCCCTCAAAATGTTCTCTCTTTACATTATACTAAATGGATAGCCAGGCTTAAAGGTCTTCCAGAACCCGAACTAGAAACAGGATGTTTGGCCCCGCCATCACCGAGCCGTACCAGGGTTGACAACGCCGGTGAATGGTACTATCATTCAGACGATTGGTGATAAACACCTTTAATATCAGAACGGGTGATCCTTCACGGGGCACCTGCTCTTTCCATAAATGATCCTTTGTATTGTTTTTCTGTTTGTCCTGGCAGTTCTTTCTCAGTTATCTCTCTGGCTTCCCAGCATGATGAAGGAATAACAAATCATCGACCAGTATCAGTTAGCCCACGACATACCGGAAAATAGTAAGGTAAGTAAAAGGAGATGAGCTATTATGAATCCTGGCAATAAACCCGATAACGAAATCCTAGAAACTGACATAGTCGTCATTGGCGGGGGTGGGTCTGGCCTGTCCGCAGCCGTAGCTGCGGCCCAAAAAGGGGCAAGAGTCACCTTATTAGAAAGGCGCCGTTCCCTGGGGGGAAATTCAAAGCGAGCACTGGGCATCTTTGCCGCCGAGAGCCCGCTCCAGAGGCGGCTGCGGATTGATACCAGCCGGGATGTCTGTTTCCAGTTAGCCATGGCCTACTCGCATAATAAGATCAATCCCAGAATCTTTCGCGCGTTCGTGAACAAGTCAGGAGATACCGTTAGATGGCTACAGGAACAGGGGCTAAAATTTTTTGATGTACCTTCGTTCTTTCCCGGCCAACTGGTACGCACCTGGCATTGCCCCAAGGGGGGCGGGGCTGCCTTTATCAATATATTAATAAAAAGCGGTAAAGCTTTGGGGGTCCAGTTGATTACCCAGGCCAGAGCAAAGAGACTGCTGCTGGATGAGAAGGGAAATGTGGCCGGGATTCTGGCTACCAGAAAAGGGGAGCCGCTGCAAATTAAGGCTAAAAGCGTTGTCATTGCCACCGGCGGCTATGCCGGCAATAAGAAACTAATAGCCAAGTATTACCCCTTGGATACAAGTAACATGTTTCGCATCGGGCTACCCCATACCGGCGACGGCCTACAGATAGTCACCGGGATAGGCGCCGACACGGAAGGCCTGGGAACGCTGCAGATGACGGGGCCAGGCTTCCCCGGCTCTCTCCCTCTATCATACCTGGCCAAGGACCCCAACGCCATCTGGATAAACAAAAAGGGGGAAAGGTTTATTGATGAGAGAGCCGGGCTAAAACAATTCGAGGGGGTAAATGCCATGCTCCGGCAGCCGGACCAAACGTGTTTTACCGTGTTTGACTTCGGAGTAAGGCAGTTCCTGATTGAAAATGGACTCACCGCCGGTCGCGGCCTGACGTATCGCGAGCAGAGGGTGAGTGCGACCGCCTGGGTAGATGATTTCCAGAAAGAAGTCGGCAAGGGTACCGTCAAGACAACCGACTCCTGGGACGAGATGGCTGACTGGATGGGGGTTGACTCCGCAGTGCTAAAAGCTACTATAGAAGATTACAATATGGGCTGCGATACCGGCTATGACCCGATTTATGGCAAGAGCCGCAGTAATCTAAAGCCCCTGCGCACCCCTCCCTACTATGCTTTAAGATGCTACCCGGGCCTTTTAACGACAATAGGTGGCATTAAGATAAACGAGTACTGGCAGGTTATCGGCAAAAACGACCGGCCCATCCCCGGCCTTTATGCTGGCGGCAATGATACGGGGGGATGGGTATCAGACACCTACGATATAAACCTGGCGGGGGTAACCTTCGGCTACGCTATTAACTCAGGTAGAATTGCCGGTGAAAACGCCGCTAAATTTGTCCTGGAGGGAAAGCCGTGATAAACAAAGAGATGAAGCAGTTCCCGATAAACTATACCCAGACGGTAGAGAAAAATGCCATTGGCTGGGGGGGCCACCAGACCGTCGCCGACGAATGCAAGACAGCCAACATAAAAAAGGCGCTGATTGTCACCACCGGCCTAAAGGGGACTGGTATCGTAGACGAAATCAACCAGATTTTGACCACTAACGGCATCGCCACCGAAATCTACAACAAAGTGACCTCAAACCCCAAAGACTATGAGGTGATGGAGGCCTACGAAGTCTTCGAGGCAGGAGAATGCGATGGAGTGGTCTCTATCGGCGGCGGCAGTTCCCACGACTGCGGCAAAGGGGTTCGGGCCGTAGCTGCCAACGGTGGGAGATACATCTGTGACATGGCGGTGTTTATCGACCCACCCTGGATGGAAGAAATTAAAAAATTCAAGCCTATTACTATACCGCAGGTCGCTGTTAATACCACCGCCGGCACCGGGGCGGAATCCTCACCCGGATTCGTTATTACCAATACCAAAGCCAGGACCAAGCAGCTGCTCCTCGTGCCCGGGGCTGCACCAACGGCAGCCCTTATCGACCCATTGCTGGTACGGTTAATGCCGCAAAACATCGCCGCCTGGACAGGGTTCGATGCCCTGGCCCACGCCTTCGAGTCATTTATATGCCGTATACAGGCCGCCCACACCCTATCGTTACAGCTGGGGGTGATGAAAACGGTTGCCGAAAACCTCAGGGAGTTTACCTACAACCGCATGAACCACACGGCCTGTGAAAATATGTGCTGGGCAGAATCAATGGCGGGGGTCGGGCTCACCCTTGGGGCCGGTGCCGGCATTGTGCATGGCCTGGGGGTTGCCTTTGGGGCAATAACAGGCTGTCATCACGGCTTGGCCAACGCGGTTATGACCATCCCGGGGGAAAGATACAATCAACCGGCCTGCCCCGACCGATTCGCCGAGATGGCCAGGGCCATGGGGGCTGACACCCGGGGTCTGACCAAGATGCAGGCCGCCGACAAGTGGTTCGATGAAATTGAAAGACTGCTGGCTGATTTGAATATCAAGACAGGGCACCTGAACGAGCAGTTCGGGCTTCAGCAAAAAGATGTGAAACATATTGTGACCGTATATTCCAACGACTTTGCCAGAGAAGGCAACCCGCGAGACTTTAACTTTGACGAGTGTGTCCAGCTTCTGGATAGCATGCTCTAGGAATACAAGGAGGGGAAGCCCGGCTTCGGTGCAAATAAAGTTTGTAATAGACCGCAACTCTACCCGACATAATAAATAAGGAGGGCGAGAATAATGATAAATAAAGAGACGTTCCAATTTCCGATACGCTATACCCAGCCGATAGGCAGGATTGCCATCGGCTGGGGAGTCCACCAGACCGTTGCCGACGAATGCAAGGCAATCGGCATCAAAAAAGCGCTGATTGTCACCACCGGTCTGAAGGGGACTGGCATCGTAGACGAAATTAACCAGATTCTGACTACTAACGGTGTCGCTACCGAAATCTACAACAAAGTAACCTCAAATCCCAAAGATTACGAAGTGATGGAGGCCTACGAAGTCTTCAAGGCGGCGGAATGCAACGGGGTGGTCTCCATCGGCGGCGGCAGTTCCCACGACTGTGGCAAAGGGGTCCGGGCCGTAGCTGCCAACGATGGAAGATATATTTGTGACATGGCCGCCCTCATCGACCCGCCCTGGATGGAGGAAATTAAAAAATACCGGCCGGCCACCATACCGCAGGTCGCCGTTAACACCACCGCCGGCACCGGGGCTGAGTCCACAGGCGCGGCCACTATTACCAATACCAGGGTCAGGGCCAAGCAGGTAGTCTTTGTGCCAGAGTTGGGGCCCACTGCAGGACTTGTCGACCCCCTGCTTATCCGGTTAATGCCGCAGAATCTCACGGCCTGGACAGGGATCGATGCCTTGTGCCATGCCATCGATGCATCTATCGCCAGGGGATGGAACCACTACACCATATCCATAGCACTGGGAGTAGTAAGAATAATTATCGAAAACCTCAGGGAATTCACCCACAACCGCATGAACCACGTCGCCTGTGAAAATATGTGCTGGGCGGAGAACATGGCCGCCGTAAGCTTACTTTTTGGCGGCGGCGGCAATATCGTCCACGGCTTTGGACATCAAATTTCGGCCGTAACGGGAGCTCACCATGGACTCGCCAACGCGGCTCTCACCATCCCAGGGTATAGATATAATCAAGCCGCCTGCCCAGGGAAATTTGCTGAATTGGTAAGGGCCATGGGGGCTGACACCCTGGGTCTAACCAAGATGCAGGCCGCCGATAAGTGGTTCGATGAAGTTGAAAGACTGCTGGCCGATTTGAATATCAGGACCGGTCACCTGAATGAGCAGTTTGGGCTCCAGCAAAAAGATGTGGAACATATCGTGACCGTATATTCCAATGATTTCGCCAGCGAAGGCAACCCGAGAGACTTTAACTTTGATGAGTGCATCCAGCTCCTAGAAAGTTTGCTCTAGGAACACAAAGAGAAGAAATCTGGTCATACAACAACCAGGAGGGCTAAAAGGGCCCATGATAAATAAAGAGATGTTCCAATTTCCGATACGGTATACCAGCCCGATACACCGGATCGCCATTGGCTGGGGAGTCCACCAGACGGTGGCTGACGAATGCAAGGCAGCCGGCATCAAGAAGGCGCTGATTGTCACCACCGGTCTAAAGGGGACCGGTATTATTGACGAAATCAGGCAGATTCTAACCGCTAACGGCGTCGCCAACGAGACCTATGACAAGGTAACCTCCAACCCCAAAGACTACCAGGTAATGGAAGCCTACGATGTCTACCGGAACACCGGCTGCGACGGGGTGGTCTCAGTCGGCGGCGGCAGTTCCCACGACTGCGCCAAAGGCCTCCGTTCCGTAGCCGCCAATAAAGGGATATACGTCTGCGACATGGCCGCTTTTATCGACCCGCCCTGGATGGAAGAGGTCAAAAAGTATAAACCGGTCACCATACCACAGGTCGCCGTTAACACCACCGCCGGCACCGGCGCCGAGTGTACCTTCGCCGCCGCGATTACCAATACCAGAGTCCGGGCCAAACAACTGCTGGTTGTGCCCGGGCAGACCCCCACCGTGGCCCTCATCGACCCCTTACTGGTCCGGCTCATGCCGAAGCACATCGCCGCCTGGACGGGAATCGATACCCTGGCCCACGCCTTCGAGGGCTATGTATCCAAGACCCGGGTCCCCTACACAGCGGCATTGATGCTGGGGGTAATAAAAATAGTCGCCGAAAACCTCAGGGAGTTCACCTACAACCGCATGAACCACATCGCCTGTGAACAGATGTGCTGGGCAGAGTCCATGGGTGGGGCCGGTCTCCACTTCGGCGGCGGTACCGGCATCGTCCATGGGCTGGGGCATACCCTTTCGGTACTGACGGACTGCCATCACGGGCTGGCAAATGCGGTGCTGACCATCCCGGGGGAAAGATACAACCAGCCTTCTTGCCCGGAAAAATTTGCCGAGATGGCCCAGGCTATGGGAGTTGATATCCGGGGCCTGACCAAGATGCAGGCCGCCGATAAGTGGTTCGAGGAAATGGAAAGGCTGCTGGCCGATTTGAATATCACTACGGGACACCTGCATGAGCAGTTCGGGCTTCAGCAAGAAGACCTGGAGCATTTTATAAACACGTATGCCAACAGCTTCCATCACGAAGGCAATCCCAGAGAGTTCGACCGCGCTGAAATCTCCCAGCTTTTAGAGGGCATTTTCTAGCGGGTGGCAACAGGTCTGCCAGTGATTGTATAATTAACTATGAGGCTATGCCATTTACAATAAGAAGTAAAACAGACGAAAGGCAGGTAATGATGAAAACCAAGCCAAAGACAGCGGTAACTCTCCCAGCCCAAAATGAAAACACAACCACACCAGAAGAACCTCAGATCCTGGAGGAAATCGTTGTCGAAGAGTTGAGCATAGACGGTATCTGTGGAGTGTATTAAATTATGGCTCTCCGCCTGGCAGAAAATGTTCAGGTCAGGAAAGAAGACTGGGGCCTTCTATTCTATTCGCCGGCCCGACACGGAGTCTGCTTTATCAGAAGCGGGGACCGGCTCTATCCGCAGCACTTTGACGGGACCTGGACATTCGGTGATATGGTCGTTGATATAGCTGAGCGTACCGAAACCCCGGCTCAGCCAATTGAACAGGCTATGCGTAAGCTAATTACCAACCTGGTAGAACGCAGGATGATTGTTGATGAACCATGCTGACTGGCCTCTATCCGCCCCGGTGAACTTGACCTGGGAAATAACCCACCGCTGCAACCTGAGTTGCATCCATTGTCTTTCCAGCAGCGGCCGGGAGACGGCCGGCGAGCTAGAACTGGAAGAGTGCCTCTCAATCGTTGACCAGCTGGCGGCCCTCAAGGTCTTTGAAATCAATTTCGGCGGCGGGGAACCTCTACTCAAGGACTATTTCCTGACCCTGCTTAGATATATCCATGAGAAGGGAATGGTGACCTGCGTCAGTACCAACGGCACGGTGTTCAATGACGAGGCTGTGGCCTGTTTTACCGGCAATCCCCTAGTTAATGTTCAAGTAAGTCTGGATGGTGCCACCGCCGAGGTCAACGACCGGATACGCGGCCAGGGGACATTCCAGCGGATATTAAATGGGGTCGAGCGTTTAGCCAACCGGGATATCTCCCTCTCCATCAGCACCGTGGTCACCGCAATTAATTTCTCGCAGCTGGGCCAGCTTAAAGAGCTGGCCGGTTCCTTTGGCGCCAGGCTGCGCGTGTCGCGGTTCCGCCCATCGGGGCGGGCCAGGGCGACCTGGGAAGAGTTACGGCTGAACTCACGGCAACTACAGGAGTTAGCCGACTGGCTCGATAACGATACCAGTATCCTGACCGGTGATTCTTTTTTCTCTATTTCCCGAGAAGAGAATAGAAGAGAGCTCGGGCTGAACATGTGCGGGGCCTGTAAGATGACCTGCTGTATCGACCCATGCGGTCTGGTCTATCCCTGCGCCTTTCTACAGGAAGACGAGTTCTGCGCCGGTAACCTGAGGGAGACTTCTTTCAAGTATATTTGGGACATGTCACCCGTATTCAATTATTTCCGGGGATTGGAGCCGGCATCCTGCCAGAAGTGCCCCCGCTATAATATGTGCCACGGTGGTTGCCCCGCTATTGCCTACTTTGCTAATAAAGACCTCAACCAGCCAGACCCGGAATGCCTGATTAACTGGACCGCGGACTTAACGGCGGGACTATTAGCCGGAAGCAGCAAATAACCTGGTTGATAAGGGATAAAAATGCACGGTCAATTCAAGTTTCTGTTTTCACCACTCCCGATAGGGAAAACGATTGTGCCCAACCGCATCTGTTTTTCGTCACACCTGACCGACTTCGCCGAGAATAACCTGCCCAGCGAGCGGCACATCTACTACCTAGCCGAGCGAGCTAAAGGCGGGGCCGGCCTGATAATCACCGAAGAACAGTCGGTACACCCCACCGACCACGCCTACGAAAAGCTGATTGACGCCTTCAACCCGGCGGTAGTGCCGCGCTACCGCCGGATATGCAACGCCGTCCACGAGTACGAAACCAAGATATTCGCCCAGCTTAACCACAACGGTGCCCAGGGCGACGGCAGCAACTCCCGCCTCCCCCTGTGGGCGCCCTCTCCCGTCCCCGATGTCATGTTCCGGGAAGTGCCCAAGGAAATGGAAATAGAGGATATCCGGGAGGTTATCGAGTATTTCTGCCGGTCGGCAACCCACGTCCGGGAAGGGGGATTCGACGGCATCGAGCTGCAGATTGGTCACAGCTCTCTGATACGGCAATTTCTCTCACCCCTGTCCAACCACCGCAGCGATGAATACGGGGTCAGCCTTGAGAACCGGATGCGTTTCGCCCTAGAGGTAATAGCCGCCGTCCGGGCAACGGTGGGGCCAGAATTCACCCTGGGTATACGCCTGTGCGCCGATGAGATGATTCCCGGCGGTCTGACCCTGGATGACACCAAGGAAATAGCCCGCCGCTTCGAAGCTACCGGCCATATCGACTTTTTAGACCTCAGTTTGGCGACCTTCTATAACCTCTACCTCGTTGGCGGCTCGATGCATACCCCTCTGGGATACGCCGTCCCGCTGGCGGCCGGCATGAAAGAGGTGGTCAGCCTGCCAGTCTTCGCCACGGGCCGGATTAACGACCCGGTCATGGCGGAAAGAATACTGGCCGATGGCCAGGCCGATATGATTGGCATGGTACGCGCCCAGATTTGCGACCCAGAGCTGGCCAACAAAGCCCGAGACGGCCGGCTGGAAGAGATACGGTACTGTGTTGCCGACAACCAGAATTGCTACGGGCGAATAGCCATGAATAAGCCCATTGGCTGCATCCAAAATCCGGCCGTCGGCCACGAAAAGGAACAAGGCATCGGCTTAATCAAACCGGCATCGGTCAAGAAAAAAGTAATTGTTATTGGCGGCGGACCGGCTGGCCTAAGGGCGGCCGCCATAGCCGCCCAGCGCGGTCACCAGGTAACACTTTATGAAAAGCAGGCAAAGCTGGGCGGCCAGATAAACATCGCTGCTCTTGGTGCCGGCCGGGAAGAGTTCGCCGCCGTCATCCGCAACGAGGAGAACCAACTCAAGAAACTGCCCGTGGCAATCGTCCTTAACAAAGAAGTTACCACAGAACTTGTCCGGGAACAGCAGCCGGATGCGGTCATTGTTGCCACCGGCTCGGTGCCCAAAGAGTGCCCGGTGCCCGGGGCCGATGGCCCGAAGATCTTTAACGTCTGGCAGGCATTGCTGGGCCAGGCCAACCTGGGTAACCGTATCCTCTTCATCGACAACGACGGTCATCATCAGGCGACGGCCACTGCCGAACACCTTGTCGACCTGGGTAAAGAAGTCTTCATCCTCACTTCTTCCCTGTTTGTAGGGACTGACCTGGGGCCATCGCAGGACCTGTACCTGACCCGGCAACGCCTCCTGCAAAAAGGCGTTACCTTTACCCCGGACTTTGCTGTCATGGAGATAAAAGGGCTGGAAGTCCACGGCTTTAACGTCTATTCTAACGAGTGGCAGACCTTCAGCGGCCATGACTCTATCGTGCTGGCCATGGGCAACCGGGCCGAAGACAGTCTTTACAAAACACTGAAGGGCACGGTCAAGGAGCTTTACCGGATCGGCGACTGCGTGGCACCACGCAAGATAGACATGGCGATACATGAAGGCGAAAAGGTCGGCCGGGCAATCTAGCCCCCGGGAGATGAACGGAAAGTGGCCAAACCGAAAGAAATCTGGGTGCTGCCGGAGATAAGCGAAAACGCCGAAGACATCAGCAAGCTGAGCCTGGGCGTGCTCTCCGAGGCCAGATATATTGCCCAACAATTGAACGGGACAGTAACCGCGCTGGTCTTCAGCGACCAGGACCGTGGCTGCCCCGAGGTCTTCGGTCAATACGGAGTAACCAGGGCCTACCTGTTTAAAGACTCGCTGCTCAAACACTTCTCGGCGGAGGCATACGCCTTGGCGCTGCTGCCAGCCGTCCAGGACGATAGACCCTGGCTTTTCCTCATGGGAAACACCACCGTCGGCAAAGAGCTGGCCCCCCGGCTGGCGGTAATCCTGGAAACGGGGCTGGTCTCCAACTGCGTAAAAATGGACTTCAGCAACGTGGAGAGACCGAAATTCTTCCGTCCCGTCTACGAAGGCCAGCTATACCAGGAGGTAGTCTTCGAGACGACCAAGACCATGCTGGTGACCATGTCACCCGGTGTCCTGAACATAACCCCGGCTTCGTCGGGGCAGCCGGTAAAAATGGCAGTCATCGAACCAAAGCTATCTCTCGAAGCGGTACGGGTAAAACACGTGGAGTTCTTACCGGCCGATTTCCGGACTGTCGACGTTACCGATGCCGAGGTGATTGTTACCGCCGGCATGGGGGCGGCCACCGATGAGCTGCTGCCCCTTACCGAGGAGCTGGCCGCGCTAATTGGCGGCGCTATCGGCACGACAAGGCCGGTGGTCGACGAGGCGAAAATACCCAGAGAGCGCATGATAGGCCAGACCGGCAAGGTAGTCAGCCCCGATTTCTACCTCGCCCTGGGGATATCGGGGTCGGTCCATCACATAGGGGGAATCAAAGACTCGGGAACTATCGTGGCCATAAACCGCGAACCGAATGCCCCGGTCTTCCAGAATTCCGACGTTGGCATTATCGCCGATTTAAAGGACATATTGCCGGAACTGATTGCTAAAATTAAGCGAGCGGAAAGAGGTAGTGCCCCAGAACTTTGATGTAATCATCGTTGGCGCCGGTCCGGCCGGCAGCATGGCCGCCTTGAAATTAGCCCGGGCCGGGCTGAAGGTGGTCGTGCTGGAAAGAGGCCGCCACCCCGGCGCCAAGAATATTTTCGGCGGGCTGCTGCATAACACACCAGTGCTGAATGAAATGCTGCCCGCCTTCTGGGAAAGGGCTCCCCTGGAACGACACGTTTTCCAGAAGGTGCTCGCCTTCATGACCCCGACCTCGGCCGTTTCCCTGACCTTTGAAACCGAGGGCTTTGACGAGCTGCCCCGCAATGGCTACACGGTTTTCCGCCCCGTCTTCGACAACTGGCTGGCCGGTGAAGCAGTAAAAGAAGGTGCTCAGCTGCTCTGCAACTGCACCGTGGAAAACCTAGTCAAAAAAGACGGGCAGGTTGTCGGCGTCACCGTCAAGGGCCGAGAGGGAGGGTTGCGAAGTAACATCGTTATCGCCGCCGATGGTGTCCTGTCCTTTTTGGCCAGACAGGCCGACCTGAGGCAGGACTTTCGGGTCGAGGACATGGGGCTGGGCATCAAGCTCCTGCTTGGTCTGCCCAAAGAGACCATAGACGAACGCTTCCACCTGGCGCGGGATGAAGGCGCCGATATCAGTTTCCTCGGAACGACCGACGCCCTGCGCGGGGGAGGCTTTCTCTACACCAACCTTGAAAGCATATCTATCGGTATGGTGGTGCATCTCAGCTCCCTGAAAGCATCGGGTAAGAGCCCCTATCAAGTCCTGGATACGTTCTTAAAGCACCGGCATATTGCCAAGCTCATAAAAGGGGCGGTGCCGCTGGAATACTCGGCGCACCTTGTGCCGGAGGGCGGCATAGCAGCGGTACCTCAGGTATACACCGGCGGCATGATGGTGGTCGGCGACGCCGCCGGCCTGTGCTACACCAACGGTATCAACCTAGAAGGCATTAATCTGGCGATGACCTCCGGGGTGCTGGCCGCCGAGACGGCCATCCAGGCCATTGAAGCTAGAGACTACAGCGCGGCTGTGCTCTCACTATATCGCCAGAAACTGGACGATAGCTTCATTATTAAAGACATGAAAACGTTTAAAAACGCTGTTGACATGATGCATATCGAGCGCCTATTCCAGACCTATCCGCAGATTATCTCCGCTATACTGGAGAAGATATACCGAGTGGAAGGCACCCCCCGGGAAAAAATCATGAAGCTAGGCAGAAAAGAAGCCTTGAAGAAAGTAAAAACGAAAGACCTGATTGCCGACAGCATCAAGGTAGGACGGGCCCTGCTATGATAGTAGACGACTTACCCCAGTTCACCCAGTTCCAGGTAGATGAACAGACCCACATCGTTCTGGATAGAGAGGTATGTAAGTCCTGTGACCACCATGCCTGTGTCCACTCCTGCCCGGCCAACTGCTATACCCTGAACGAAGAAACGAACCGGGTAGATGTCGTCTACGAGAACTGTCTGGAGTGCGGCACCTGTCAGGTAATCTGCGATAAGAACGCAATCGACTGGAGCTATCCCAGGGGCGGCTACGGTGTCTGCTATCGCCTGACCTGAGATTGTTATCAAAAATAAGGTAATACCAGTGAGAATCGTCGTCTGTATTAAAGAAGTGGTCGATGCCGGCCTGAACCTGGCGTTCGGCCGGGTCAGCAACGAACTCTGGCAAAAAGGACTGGCCTTCCGGCTGAACCCGAACGACGCCGGGGCACTGGCAGCAGCCCTTGAAGAGAAATCCAAAGACGCCCAGGTTGAAATCACCGTCATTTCTCTCGGCCCGAAAAGGGTTGAAGACTACCTGAGAGAGGCTTTAGCCCTCGGTGCCGATCACGCGGTACGCCTGCGGACAGAAAACCAGCTATCCCCCTATCAAAAGGCTATCATTATTTCCCGTGCGGTATCACGGTACCAGCCAGACCTGGTTCTGACCGGCGCCGCCAGCCTGGACAACGCTTCCGGCCAAGTGGGGCCTTTTATCGCCACCCGGCTGGGCTTACCGTGCATCGTCGGCGTTACCGAGTTCCAGCTTGACGGCGCTAACCGGAGCGTCACCGTTACCCGGAATATCGGACGGGGGGCCCGGGAGAGGCTTTTGTCCCCTCTGCCGACGGTTCTAGCCATAGAGGGTTCGGGCAGAGCGCTGCCTTACGCATCTCTGGACAAGCTCTTGGAAAGCCGGTCGGCCTCGATAACTGTCCTCTCGCTATCCGACCTAGGGATTTCGAGCGCCGAGCTGGCCGGCGACCCCACCCGGGTTACTGGACTGTCTTTTCCCAGACCCCGGCCCAGAAAAGTACCGACGCCGGCCAGCTCCCTGCCCGCTTTTGACAGAATCCTGAAGCTGCTCGAGGGAGGAATCCCTAAAAGGCAAGGCAAAATGCTCCAGGGCAACCGGGACGAACTGGTCAATCAGCTCTTTGACCTGCTCGTGGCCAAAGATATAATCAGCCAAAGGGACGAAAAAGGTGCCACCAGCCAGCAGCGTAAAAGCAAAGCTTAACACTGGACCGTCAGCCAGCAGCTTTTCTCGGCGCGGATTTACCTTTTCATTAGCGAAAAACACTTGCCTGCGGGAACATGCTGACGGCTATTTCCTTATTTCAGAGGTACCTATCAGAATGCTCCGTCTGAACAAGTCCCTTTTCTCGCTGCTGGGAGAGCTCCAGCAGGGGCACGAATTAGCCGAGATATGTCGCCGCGCCGGCCTTAAAGAGGGAAGGTTACTGTCAAACCTGCTGTCATTAACGGCCAGCGGCTATCTGGAACTGAAGACGATAGCCGAACCGGTAGACTATCCGCGGGTATCCATCGTGATACCGGTCCGAGACCAGCCTGATGAGATCACCGAGTGCCTCCAGTCGCTGATGGACCTGGACTATCCGGAAGACAGGTATGAAGTCCTGGTGGTGGATGACGGCTCTGCTAAAGACATTTCTGATATCGTCGCCCCCTTCAACATCAGGCTGATAAGACTGGAAGAATCACGGGGCGCGGCCGCCGGCCGCAACATCGGCGCCGAGAAGGCAAAGGGAGACATCCTGGCCTTTCTCGATGCCGACTGTACCGCCGATAGAAACTGGTTGCGTGAAATCGTGCCGTTCTTCCAGGCAGAAGGTGTCGGTGGGGTCGGCGGCTTCGTGGCCAGCTACCACCAGCAGAGCTATCTCGACCGCTATGAAGAGGCCTTTTCCTCCCTTAATATGGGGCGGCACCTCATCTTCCAAGGTAACACCGAGGCCAACTTCTACGTCCCCTCGTGCAATATGCTGGTCAGCCGGGAGGTCTTTAAGGAAACAGGCGGTTTCAGAAGCGGCATGCACGTCGGGGAAGACGTGGACTTCTGCTGGAGAATGAGGCGGCTTGGCTATGCCCTCCTCTATGTCCCGGCCGGCCGGATTGCCCACAAGCACCGCAACAGGCTGGGCAAAATGCTACAGCGCCGACATGAATACGGTACGTCCGAAGCCGCCCTCTACCGCCAGCACCGGGACAAGAGAAAAAGGTTCCCCACTTCTATCGGCGCGGCCCTGTCGCTGCTGGCCATAATCACCGCCATTCTGCTCTGGAACCCCTACCCCGGTCTCGCCATACCGCTATTCTTCGGCCTTGACCTCCTCCGGAAATCGCTCACCCTGAAGCGGGCCAGGATAGCATTCCCTTTCCCACGATTAGTCTCATCCACCCTGAGGAGCTACCTTTCCTTCTACTATTTCCTGTCATTTCACCTGGTTCGCTACTACCTAGTACTGCTGCTGGCGCTGGGGTTCCTGGTCCACTTCATATGGTTTTTCACTGGCCTGGCCCTGCTGCTGACATCAGCTGTTGACTACCGTGTCAAAAAGCCCAGAATACTTTATCCCGTTTTTCTGTTCTTCTACACGCTGGAGCACCTGGCTTACCAGACAGGCGTCTTCCGGGGATGTCTAGGGCATAAATATTTCCGGACCTATATACCCGTTTTCAACCGTGCCTGATACCCCGAAACAGTACTGCCGATACCAAGAGTGAGGGAATGACCTGAGAATGGCAAAAAGTAATACCGGCGATTACTGCAAAGCGACGACCAGACTCATCTGGAATGGTCTCAAATTCCGCGGTACGGGACTAACGAAGGCCGCCGCAAAGCCGACGGTGATAAGTCTGGCAGTGACAAATCGCTGCAATTCTCACTGCATCATGTGCAATATCTGGAAGAGGGCCTCTAAAGAGGCCGACATCAAAAGCCGGGAGATGTCCCGGGAACAGATTATCGGCATACTATCGCACCCCCTGCTTTCAGAGCTGGTCGAACTGGACTTAACGGGCGGTGAACCCCACCTCAGGGAAGACCTGGCCGATATCGCCATCGCTATCGGCGGTCTCAAGAAGAGCGCCCTGCCCAGGTTGAGAAGCCTGATTATCACGACCAACGGGCTTTTACCACCACGAATCATCGCCAACTACCAGAGAATTCTGGAGAGTTTGAAGGGGACTGATATAGACCTGGTCAGCGTCAACTCTATTGACGGAATCGGGGCGACCCACGACCTCATCAGGGGAACCAGGGGGGCTTTCGAGTTGGCCACCCAGACTCTCGACGGTCTTTTGGAACTCAGGAAGGATTACCCCAACTTTATAATCGGCATAAAGACCACTATAGTACCCGACAACGTGAATATGCTCGGCGCGATTCTGGACTTCGCCCTGGAAAGGGGACTTTTCCATATTATCTCACCGGCCTTGTTCACCGAAGCGCGGTTCAGAAATCTGGAAAAAAGAGACACGCTAGCACTGAGCACTGCGCGATACGGAGATGTCCTGGAATTTTACCGCCTTGACAGCTTGAGGACAGACTACTTCTACTCAACAGCACGGGACTTCCTGATCACCGGGCGAAAGCGGTGGACATGTGCCGCGCTTTATAACTATCTGTTCATCGATTTCGACGGCGCCGTCTATCCCTGCGAAATAATAGCTGAGCCAATCGGCAATGTAAAAGAACAAGACCTGGCCGAAATCTGGCAAGGTACTGCCGCCCGCAACTGGCGCCACGGAATCGGCAAACTGGAATGCTGCCGTACCTGCCATGAGCCCGGCGCTATCCGCTACAGCGCCTACGCCGAGGGGTGGAGCTATCTAAAGTTCCTGGCGGCGCTGGGGAGGCATGAATTTGACGAGACCTATCACCGGGGCGGCTTTGGCAAATACTTCACCTGATAACGAAAAAGCGGGCGCAGCCTCAGTAACCACCTGCCACCAGTATGATTTCCTAGGAGAGAAAGGTTATTATAAACCTTTAACCAGATTGTGCAAATCAATAACAACAAGCCTAGGTTTACACTATTTATATGCTAATCTAACAGCTACCAGCATTGCCATGTAATGTTGAAGGTAATGAGCCGTTGTCCACCATGGTTCTTTATTACTCGAATTTGAAGCTACTTACTACTCCCTCAAAGCATTCATAGTATTGGCCATGTGATTGTGGTGTTGCCGAGTATGTTATTACATAAGCAACATTTCCCTTTAAAAAATATATCTGTGTCTGCATCATTGCAGTCCCCTCATAGTCAGACGTAAATGTACACACTATGGCGGGACAATCAGCGATTGCAGTATCGTACTTATCTACTTCTTGATAGTTCTCAGCCACCTTCTTAAGCTGCATCTCGCTGACTCTAGAATAATCTTCAAGGCTCATTTTTGGGAAATTAGGCAAGTCCTCAGATGTTATGTTGATATTAATCATGAACTGTTCTTCCTCCAAAAAGGGACCCGCGAGGACAACAATTACTCCCATCAATCCTTCTTCAAAAATCCAGTCCTTTGGATATTCCACCGAGAAGCCATACTCCGAGTTAATATAGGTCAAAGTTTCTGGCGCAGGTGGGGGGAGGGGCTGAGGTTCGGGTTCAGGGGTGGGTACAGGGGCTGGTGCTGGTGTGGGAGCTAAGGGAGCTGGTTCAGGTGGGGCAGGTGCGGGTTCCTGCTCACAGCCGACTAGCGCTACAAAAGCCAAGACGGCAATGAGCCCTAGAGTGTATATAATAGCTACCTTTCTCACTGGTGGCGCCTCCTTGTTCTTATTTGTTATTTTTCGGAAAAATTAAAAAAGGCACTACCCACCGCAATCTATCTAGCGGTTCTAGTGCCCCTCTTTCATCCTCGCAGCCCCTAAATCACCATTTAATTATTCAGACAATTGAGTATAGTCCCCATTCTATGAATTGTCAATGCATTGGGCATGCTGTTTGTATTTGCTAGCGTAAATGCTATAATTTATGCATGGGGGCAACCAAAGAAAAGGACTTTGAGTTTATTGACCACACTGCCGATGTCGGTGTTATCGCCTACGGGGACGATATACGCCAGGCATTTGCCAATGCTGCCCGGGCCCTATCTAGCCTGATGGCCGAGCCTGAAGACATCCGGGAGACCCTGCACCGGGACATCGTGGTAACCGCCGACGACGAAGAGGGCCTGCTGGTAGAGTGGCTGAATGAGCTTATCTATCTATTCGATGCCGAAGGGCTTATTTTCAAGAGGTTTGATATTAACGGCCTCAACAACCAACAGCTCAGGGCAAGGGCCTACGGTGAGAAGGTAGACCCGGCCCGGCACAAGCTGAAAACAGGGGTCAAGGCCGCCACCTACCACCTGCTCAAAAGCGCGCTCTTCCCATATATGGTCGAGCATGGCCTCGCTGGCGTATATGAGGCCGGGCACGAGCATACCGGATTTGTAGGCCGGTGATATCTCCCACCGGTAGTCGTCTATCTTCCTGA
>DUEU01000076.1 GCA_011191985.1 Dehalococcoidia bacterium | reverse complement strand
GGGGTGGCAAGGACTTCGTTTTCTGGAACCCGCCGATAATAGATGAGACGAAGAGTGTCCGACGCAGCGCCAACAGTGAGGCGACCCACCTTTTTACCGAGCTGGTAAGCCATAACATACGCAGTCTGACCTTCGCCCGCTCCCGCCGTCTGACCGAGCTTATTTATAGCTACTCGCGGCAGAGCCTGGCTGAGAGCAGCCCGGCCCTGGCCGGGAGGATAAAACCCTACCGGGCGGGGTATCTCCCTCAGGAAAGACGGCAGATAGAGCAGGAGTTGTTCTCGGGGCAATTGCTGGGGGTGGTGACGACCACTGCCCTGGAGCTGGGCATAGATATCGGTGGTCTGGAGGCTACCGTGCTCACCGGCTATCCGGGCAGCATCGCCAGCACCTGGCAGCAGGCCGGTCGCAGTGGCCGGGGCCGGGAGAGTTCCCTCAGCTTTCTTGTCGGTCTGGACAATCCGCTCGACCAGTATTTCATGCGTCATCCCGATTACTTCTTCGGGGAACGTGTTGAGAATGCGCTGGTCAACCCGGAAAACCCCTATATTCTGCGTGCCCATCTGTTGTGTGCTGCCTGGGAATTGCCCCTGGGCCGGGGTGATGAAGAATATTTCGGCACCACCTTTGGTGAGCAGGTGACTGAGCTTGAAGGACAGGGGGCGCTCCGCGAGCGACGCCACCGCTGGTTCCTGGCGCCCACTATCTCCTACCCGGCACAGAGCATTAATATCCGCTCTGCCTCTGGAGAGAGCTATGCCCTGATTGATGCCCAGAGCGGCTCTCTGCTGGAGACCGTAGAGGCCGATGTGGCCTTCTTCCAGGTGCACCCAGGGGCTATCTACCTCCACCAGGGGGAGCCTTATCTGGTCACCGGGCTTGACCTGGCCGGTCGCACCGCCTCTGCCGTACCCACTGATGCCAACTACTATACCCAGACCAAAGAGATTACCGACCTGCGCATCCTCAGAGTAATCGGTACCAGGGACTGCCGTCAGGTAAAGGTCTATCTGGGCGAGGTGGAGGTGACCACTGAAGTGGTCGGCTTCAAGAAGAAGGCGCAGTTTACCGAAGAGGTAATCGGGGAGGAGTCGCTTGACCTGCCGCCCTATCGTTTTATCACTCAAGCCCTGTGGTTTGACCTGCCGCCATCGGCTATGGCCCGGGTAGCGGCGGCCGGGAGGGACCTGGCTGGAGGCCTGCATGCCACCGAACACGCCGCTATCGCCATTCTTCCCCTGTTCGCCCTGTGTGACCGCAACGATATCGGCGGTGTGTCCACTCCTTTGCACCCTGATACTGGCCAGGCGCAGGTGTTTATCTATGACGCCTATCCCGGCGGCATCGGCATTGCCGAGAAGGGCTTCGAGCTGGTTGAAGGGCTGTGGTCGGCGACACTTAAAGTGGTCGCCGAGTGCCCGTGTCTGGATGGCTGCCCCAGCTGTGTCCAGTCGCCCAAGTGCGGCAACAATAACCAGCCGCTGGACAAAACGGCGGCCCGGATGTTGCTTGAGGGATTAATGCGCGATAATCAATAGTGTTAGTTGCATATCTGCGGCGTGTTCTAGAGGGGCTTCGCCCCCATTGGTTTCAGTTGTTCAGTGTCCGTAGTAACAGAACTGGTTCAGTCCCAGCAGCCTGGCGGCGCCGGATATGGTGACGCCGTAAAAGATTACCGGCTTGGATATCATAAACTGGTCGATGGTGTTATTGACTATAGTGGTACCGGTTACCAGCGCCAGGTCGCACCAGTCCAGGTTCTCCGCCGTCTGGCCCGGGCCGCCGATAACAACCCCTGATTTCTCAGTGCCGATATTGGCCTTATCCAAGTCGGTCGCCCGTACCGCAAATTGCTGTGCTAATGCTTCCAGCAGCCGGGGCTGAAATCCGACCAGGGCGATTCTAACATCGCCATACTCCCCCTTGATGTGTTTTACCAGTTCCTGGCTGCACAGTCTGGGCTCTTCGTCCCGGCAATGCTGCGTCTGGGTTATCAACCCCAGTGATCTAAGCACCGCGTTGAGGCTGGAAATGAATATCGCCCTGCGGAAATTATTCTCCAGGTTCATGGAGGCAATGTCAGATAACTGGCCACTGAAGTTACCGTACATGTCAGTGAATGCCTGCCCCAGCGCGCCTCTGAATTCAGCCTGCATCATACGCTCTTTGCCGATTACCAGCGGATAGTCTCTGTCCTCAGGATTGCCGATAGCCTCTTCTGCGGAAAGTGGGACGGCCGTAGCAACCACCGCTTCCGAATCGAGGCCGTTGTCTTTAATAATCCTGTTGAATTCTGCTCTGATGCGGTCATAGGTCTTTGTTTTCATAGACCCTTATTCTCCTTAGCTTGAGTATTAGAAAGACCTCTTTCCCTATGGTCAGGTTTAGTTCGTCAAATATATGATGCGGTATCTCGGCCAGCAACTGGTTATCACCGGCCTTGACCTCGATTCTAATAGCGTCATCGGCATTTCTGATGCCGGTGACTGTACCCCGGAAGCGGTTTACCTCCGGCCCCGGCGGCCTGACGTCGGAGACGTATACGTCCCGGGGAAGGAGGGCAATCTTCTGGATAGAATTGCCGTCATGGGGTACGATTATCGATAGACCGCCGCAGCCGACCTCCATAACGCCGTGCCCCAGGCTCTGGCAGTAGTCGCAATGCAGGATGTTGGGTGCGCCGATGAATTCTGAGACCTTTTCGTTCTCAGGATGGAAAAAGACCTCCTCCGGCCGGCCTACCTGCTCAACGCGACCGTCCTGAAGGATAGCTATCCTGTCCGCTATTTCTTCGGCTTCTTGGAGGTCGTGGGTCACATATACCATGGTGATCTTCAGTTTCTGCTGGAGCTGTTTCAGCTCGGTCCGCAGGTATTTGGCCGTTTGAGTATCCAGGCTGGATAGAGGCTCATCCAGAAGCAGTACCTCTGGCGATACCGCTAGGGCCCTGGCCAGGGCGGCGCGTTGCTTTTCGCCGCCGCTCAGGTGCTTGGGATAGCGCGAAGAAAGGTGTCCTATCTTCACCATCTCGAGCAGTTCATTCAGTCTGGATTCTCTTTGTCCCGCCGTTTGTTGGTCGGTGCGCAGGCCATAGGCTATGTTGGCGGCAACGTCGAGATGAGGAAACAGGACCAGGTCCTGGAACAGGTAGCCAACCCGTCTCGTCCGGGCCGGCATATTGTCCATCGCCCTGCCGTCGAACAGCACCGAGCCGCGGTAGTCGGTCAGTCCAGCGATAATATTGAGCAGGGTGGTCTTGCCGCTGCCGTTCGGCCCCAGCAGCACCAGCAGTTCTTTATCCCGTATCTTCAGGTTGACACCGCAGCAGACGTATTTATTTATATTTATCAATTCTATGGTTGGCATATCATTTCCATTTAGTAGTAATCTTTGCCTCAAGATAGGCAAAAAGCTTTTCAAAGGCAAGACACATCACCGACAGGACTATGAGGCAGACGATGATGATGTCTATTCGGATGAGGCTTTCCGCCTTCATCATCAGGGCGCCGATGCCGGTGGGGATGGCCACCATCTCAGCGGCAATTATCACCCGCCAGGCCATCCCCGCCTCCAGCCTCAGCCCGGTGAAAATGTTGGGCAGCGCCAGGGGCATGACCACCGTAGCCAGTATCTTGACATCCGATGCCCCTAGGGTCCGGGCTACCTGAATGTAATCGCGGTCAACATTCCTTATGCCGGTCACGGTGTTATAAAGGACGGGGAAGAAGGAGCAGATGAATATTATGGTTATGGGCAGCATCTCGTTTATACCTATCCACAGCATGAGGAGCGGCAGCCAGCCCAGGGCTGGGATGGGATAAATAAGGCTTACTATGGGGTTCAGCGCCTTGTTTATGGTGTCCCGCCACCCCATGATGATGCCGACGGCTATGCCAGCAATGGAGCCAGCACAAAAGCCGATAAGGACCCGGCTCAGGCTGCTCAGGAAGTTCGTCCCCAGCACGCCATTAGCGGTCAGGTAGTAGAATTCCTGTATCACCGTGGAGAAAGGGGGAAAGAAAAACTGCTCGGAGACGATGCTCAGCCGGGCCACTATTTCCCATATGGCCAGGAATATGGCGACCGGTAATATCCCCCACGCCCATTTAGTCGGTTTGAGCTCTTTCATCACTCGGCGAACCGCAAATCAAGTATCTCTTCGGCGCTAAAGCTGTCCCTGATATAACCCAGCCTGGCGATGTAATCTATGGTCGCCTGGACCACTACCGGGTCAATTTCAGTGGTGTATTCCAGCCTGCCCATGGACCGCCGTAGCACTTCGGGGGTGATTTCTAGGCTGGCCGCCACCTCGGCGACATCAGCCGGGAAAATACTGCCACCAGCCGTGTTTAGCTGGCGGGACATAACCTCGGCAGCTTCAACTGGCTGCTGGTTAATCCAATCCGTTGCTTTTTGAGATACCTTCACCAGCCTCTCTACTATATCAGGATGGTCATGCAACAGATCTTCCTTGACGATCAGCGCGCTACCCTGCATATCGGGCCAGACGTCCTGACTCACTAGCAGCATTTCAAAGCCGAACTCCTCGGTCATAGTAGCCCACTGCTCCGGGAGAAAGGCGGCATCCAGCTGTCCCATCTTGATAGCCAGCACCATTTTGGGCGGGTTCATCCGCTGGATGTTGCCGAGCACACTTCCCTCATCAAGATGGTAGTTATCTATGACCTTGTGCAGGAACACGTCTACAGCACCGCCTTCTCTAACGCAGCCGATGCGAATGTCGGGCTTTTCCAGGTCTTTAATAGTTTTTATCTTTTCCGGGTTAGCCACTAGGCCGTAACCATACTTATGGGTCCCGGCGACAACTTTTATTGGAACACCGGCATTCGCGTATGCATTTATGGTCGGCACCAGGCAGATATAGGCCACCTGAATATCACCCCTGGCCAGAGCTGAAGCTAGAGCCATGCCTGTGACATAACTTTCGTAGGCGGTTAAATTGAGTCCTTCATCCTCAAACCACCCCTTGTCTTGGCTTATGTAGGCGCAGGCGGCGTGGTCCATAAACTCCACCGCCATGCCGATAGTAGCCGCTTCTTTCGGGGCGCAGCCGGTAATAAGAACGATAACCATCAACCCCGTTATAAGTACCGCTAGAAATTTGCTCATCGTGTTCACCTTCTATTTACCAAAGGGGCAGACGGGGAAAGAGCATTTTTCGCAGTTTAAACATAGACCACCGTGCCCCAAATCGGCAATATCTTGCCGGCGAATTCTCTCTCCGGCCAGGACTCTGGGCAGGATAAGGTCGAAGATGGTTGCCTGGTTGTAGATTACACAGGCCGGTGCCCCGAGTACCGGGATATCCCCCAGCATGGCGAAAAGGAACATCGCTCCGGGCATTACCGGCGCCCCGTAGGAAATTATTTTTGCCCCGCTTTTTTTGACTCCCTCGGCGGTCACGTCATCAGGGTCTATCGATAGCCCCCCGCAAACAACTATAGCCGTACTGCCTTTATCTCTCATACCATTGATAGCCCGAGCAATTACTCCCGCGTCATCCGGGACGATAGTCTGGTCAATTATCACCGAGCCCAGCGCGCCAATCTTTTTTCCCATAACCGCGCCAAATTTGTCTTCAATTCTGCCCTTGAATACCTCGTTGCCGGTGATGACTACCCCGACCTCCTTTTTAATAAAAGGGAGAACCTCGACTACTTTACCGCCGTCCTGACAGATTTGCTCTACTTTACGTACTCTGGTCTCGCCAGTGAACAGCGGGATAATCTTGGTTGCCGCTACCATCATCCCATCGTAACAGACGGTATTGTTGTGCCGCGTAACGACAATGACCTCCCCGTCAGAATTGATTTTTTTCAGTAAACGACGGTCTATCCTCAATAAGCCGATGATTTTTGCCTTCAGGTTTACCCTTCCCTCTCTGGGTTCACTGGTTTCTATCCCGGTACCGCCTATTGCCCTGGCTATGCGTCGGGCCGCTTCCTCCTCGTGTACTTCGTCCTCTCCCAGTTCCATGACATAGACATGCTCTTTGCCGATATTGAGTAGCTCCGGGATATCGGCTTCGCTGATGACATGCCCCCGCCTGAAGGCGGGCCCTTTGAACTCGCCGGGGACAATCTTGGTCACATCATGGCCCAATACCATACCCGTTGCTCTGTCCACCTTTACTTTTTTCAGCATCTAGTTAGTCCTCCAGCTCCGTATTACCGCACTCCGCTCAACTTGACACGCCGCTCTTCTAGCGCCGGATTTCAGCGATGGCTATATTGCCAGCGACATAGCTTTTGTTAAAAAATTATTCCTTTTCAGCACTCAAGAAATCCTGGAATCTGGTGCGCAACTCCTTATATTCACGCAGGGCCTTATACCCTTCTTCGGTCAATCTGGAATGACGGCCGCCAGGCCCGCCGGTGGTTTTCTCGACCAGGGGGACTGGTGCCAGACGGTTCATGGCCCTTACCCATAACCAGGCATTGCGGTAACCAAGCTGCATGGAACGGGCCGCGGCCGCTATTGAGCCGTACTGCTCAATTCGCTCCAGCAGTATTGCCCTTCCCCATCCCATATACAGCTCGCCGTCCTTGGCTAACCATACCCGGCCGCCCACAACGTAACCCGGCTCGGGATGGCGTGAGAGGCGCAAAGGCTTTTTCGGTCGGAACTTTGGCATTCCAGTCGGTTGTTTCTTCATTGGCCAGGTGTTTATAGTTATATTACAGGCGATATAGCTCTTTTGTCAAGCACGCCATATTTACCTGCGGAGGGCAGTCAATTTCAGCTAAATAGGCTACCCCACTGAATTCCGACCATGACCGGGCTCAACAACTTTATTCTCATAAGTGCCATCTTATGATAGAATCTAGGTTAATATAATGAAAGCTGCCCTTGGACAGAGCGCAGCGGTTTGTGCCCTTTTGGATTCCAGTTTTAAAGTGAGGTGCAAATGAAACGCTTGTCTGTTATAGCCCTGGTCTTCGCCATCGCCTTCACCGTGTTTTTTATGGCGCCGCCACTTCTCAGTAGACAGTTTGGCCTCTACCCATTGATGAAAGTAGGGGATGTTGTTGACATATTCACGCCTTTGATACTAATCCCACTGTACTGGATGCTGTTTCGGCTCGGTACCGATAGAACCCCTGGCCTGGCCGGGATTCTGGTATTCCTGCTATTTGCTGCCTTTTGGGTGGAAGGTCAGGGGATGCACCTTGCCGCCAACTCCATCAACCACTTATTGGTGGGGGTGGAGGATAGTGATGCCTACAGTCTGGCCTATTTCTATGATGAAGTCCTGAGCCATTATATGTGGCATTTTGGCATCTTCGGGCTGTCGGCCATTATTGTTTTCCGGCAGTTGAGGCACCCGTTTGCCGAAAAGCAGGCGGTGTCATGGGTTATAATTCTGGCCGGTATTATTCACGGATTTACCCTGTTTGTGATAGTAATTGAAGGTGGGACGGCCTGGCTGGGCGTGCCTTGTATTGTCCTGGCGGCACTGTTCGGTTCTATCTGGGGGTGGCCGCGGTTCCGCCAGCAGCCTTTGCTTCTGTTTTTCTATGTCAACTGCCTGGTGGCAACACTTTTCTTTGTTATTTGGGGCGTCTACTGGGGTGGTCTTCCTGAATTCAGTGAGGTTGGCATTATTGATTGACGATATCGTAGCTATTTGCTGAAAGCTCCCTTTATTATCTGTTTGCATATGTAATGATGCTGGCTTGTCGGCCGGTGATGTTTATTATTATTTAATTATATTTCCCACTCCTGACTGTATTGGAGATTGAAAAATGAGTGGAGATGAGTTGACTTTCCTGCAGTCTTTAGGGCCGGGAGAAGACGTCCCAAAACCATTCGCATTGGGAAAAGGAGGGGATATAGTTAGACTGGCCTTCAGCAGAAAACTTAACAAAGTCACCAGCTTCGGAAGCTGGGTGGTTATTAGTATGCAACCGCGTGATTTCAAAAACATGGTGAAGGCCTTGGTGACGTCTGTTGCCGTTGAAGACGAGCGGCAAGACTGACCGGTCCCAGTCAATTTTTCTGCCGGATTTATAACAATTGACTGTTGAATAATGGCCGGACGGCCGGTATAATGGTGGCACTAAATCCCCGCCTGGTAGATTGATGGCTCAGGATAATGGGCGGCGCTGGCTGAAATTCGACTACGTTATCCTTCCATTGCTGCTGGTACTGGCGTTCTACATCGCCTTTATCCCGCACAGTGGTTACCACTATCCGGTGCATCTTGATGAATGGCTGCGCATGGCCGGTGCCAAGCAGATAGCCAGCAATGCTACCGCTGTCGGCCTGATGAACCCCGTTTCCGGCGAACCGTTTAGCGATGGTCGTGACTATGAGGTCGGCTATCATCTTTTCTGGGCTGTTTTTCATCAAGTCAGTGGCCTTCCCTGGATTGTTATCTTCCGTTACTTCCCCGGTGCCATTCTTATCTTCACTGTTCTGGCAGTCTATATCCTGGCCCGGCGGCAGGGCTTTGGCTGGGAGGCCGCCTTTTTCACCTGTCTGATACCGACCACGGTCGGTATCTTGGGGCCGGCCTTTATGGTGCCTATGGCCATGGCACTGCTGTTTATTCCTCTGACTCTCTTTCTGGTCTTCAATATCCGCACGGTCTGGACCTATGTTGTCCTGGTCGTCTTCATGGCTTTCCTGGTTACCATTCACGGGCCGACGGCGGTGATACTGGTAATTATCGTGGCCCCCTTTCTTCTGATCAGCCTGAAGGGAGATTTCAAGCACAGCGCCGCGGTTATACTCGCCTTGGCTGCCCCGTTTATTATTTCCCTGCCCTGGACTTGGCACCTCATCGTACATAATGGTGCCGCCATATTTACGCAGCACGACCTCAAAGCCTACGTTGACTACCCGCGGTTGGCCAGGATATACGGCTATCCTATAATCGTGCTGTGCTTGGGGGGTACTTTCTTGCTGGCCATGAGGGGTGGACGGCGGGAATACGGGCTGGTACTCGGCTTGACCAGCATCCTTATCGTCCTGGCAATTTTCTATTCCACCAATTACGGCATACCGGTGCTTTACGAGCGCGGTCTGGTACCCATGATGCTGATGGCAGGTATTGCCGCCGGGGCCTGTCTGATGGCTTTGCGCAAACTGGAATTGCCGGTGGCCGTTACCAGCCGGCTGAAAATGTCGCCCACTGGCATCGGTTATATCGGCTGGGCATTATGTCTGGCCGCGGTTGTGCTGAGTCTAGCAATATGTATTCCCTTACGTCAGAGTACGCCTTACTATCACTGTCTATGACAACCTTGTTTCCGGGAAGAAGAAAGATATACAGCACCACATTGGGCAGGACAGGTTCCGCTTTTTAGAAGCCGACATTCTTGATTTTGAGACCCTGAAGGAGGCCATGCCGGGCCACGACATAGTCTGGCACCTGGGCGCCAATACCGACATACCGGGCGGGAACCGGGTTACTGACCTTGACCTGAAGAACTGCACCATCGGAACGTATAACGTCCTGGAGGCTATGAGACAGTTGAACATGAATATACTCCTGTTTGCTTCCAGTGCCACTGTTTATGGAGATGCCCCTGGCGTCGCTCTCAGCGAGAGCTTCGGGCCGCTGCTGCCGATTTCTCTTTACGGTGCCGGCAAGCTGGCCTGCGAGGGGCTAGTCAGCGCCTACAGCCATCTTTTCGGCATCCAGGCCTGGATGTTCCGCTTCGCCAACGTGGTGGGGGGCCGGATGGGGCACGGAGTTATATTCGATTTTATCCATAAGCTTAGGCAAAATCCCGCCGAGTTGGAGATACTGGGGGACGGCAAGCAGGAGAAACCTTACTTTCTGGTCGAGGACTGTATTGATGGTATGTTCTGTGCCTTCCGTAGCTCCAAAAGTCTTTATAGCGTGCACAATCTGGGCTGCGAGTCTTTTTCATTGGTGACCAGGGTAGCCGAGATTGTTGTCGAGGAGATGGGGCTGAGTAACGTTCGCTTTAAGTACACCGGCGGCCAGCGAGGCTGGCCGGGGGATGTCCCCGTGGTCCATTTTGACGTGAGCGAGATCAAGAAGCTGGGCTGGCAGGCAAAGCATACCTCGGATGAGGCGGTGCGTATTGCCGCCCGTCGGCTCATTCAGGAGCTGCCATGAGTGTAGCCGTCACCGGCGGCACCGGCTTCATCGGCAGCCACGTGGTTAAAAAGCTGGTAGAGCAGGGGCGACCGGTCGCCGTGGCCACCGATTTTGCCCATCTGGGTATGGAAAATCTTACCGGTCTGGGCATCAGGGATGCTGATGTGGAGGTCAGGAAGGCGGACCTGACGGACTACCGCCAGGCGCGTACCGCCCTCAGCGGTGTGGAAGTGGTCTTTCACTTGGCGGCAGTGGTGGGCAGCCTGAAGTACCTTCACGGCACAGAAACAGCCGAGCTGACTACCCTGCAGCGAAACCTAGCCATAGATGCCAATCTCTTCCGAATCTGCCTGGAAGAAGGAGTAAAGAAGTTAGTCTACGCTTCCAGCTGTGCCGTCTATCCCATGGACAGGCAGTATTCTCACGGTGCTGTATTCCGTGAAGACGATTTTAACGCGACAAACCCAGACGGAGGCTATGGCTGGTCCAAGCTCCTCGGGGAACTCCAGCTTGGCTGGACAAAGAATATTGGGATTGGTATCGCCCGCATCTTCAATGCATATGGTGAGAATGAGCCCCTTGAAGAAGTTCGGGCCCATGCAATCGGCGACCTGACGCGGAAGGTAGTTCTCAGCACTCAGCCCGAACTCAAGGTGCGGGGTGATGGTACCCAGTCCCGTGACTTCCTGTATATTACGGATTGCGCCGATGCCCTGCTTCGGGTCGAAGAAAAGGCATCCAGCCCCCCGCTGATTGTCAATATCGGTTCCGGTCGGCCGACCGGCATTGGCACCATCGCCGAGAAGCTGGTTGCCCTCTCCGGCAAAGATATCAGGTTGACTTACGACCTGTCCCAACCTACTGGTCCGGTATCCCGTACCGCCGATATGACCAAGGCCCGGCAGGTGCTGGGCTGGCAGCCTGAGGTAAGCCTCGACGATGGCCTGAGACAGACCTACCAGTGGGTGAAAAGCCGGTTGGGTAGATGACTGGCTGTTGCCAGGGCCCTTCTTGTTATTATGGGCAGAGTCTAAGAGCAACCGGCCTGCTGTAGCTTACTTCCTACTGGTTGTATTTCCCACTCAGTCAGGAGTGGTATTATAATAATGGCTGGATTACACAGGGGGTGAGGTAGATAGGTATTAAAGAGGCTTTGCAGCGCAGCCGTGATACTTGGTTCGGCAGGGCCATGCGGCTGTTTGACCGTGCGGCGGTGGACGAGGCGTTGTGGCTGGAGTTGGAGGAACTGCTCATTGCCGCCGATGTTGGTATCGAGACCACGGACAGGCTTATTGAGAAGGTGAAGCGGCGGGCCAGGGAGGAGAAGGTTAGCCAGGGGTCGCTGGTGCGTGATATACTGAAGACAGAGATGGTCAGTATCCTGAGTTTGGATACCGGCGTGCCTGTGGTGACCTCACCGCCGGTAGTTACGCTGACCGTCGGCGTCAATGGCGGTGGCAAAACGACATCCATCGCCAAGCTTGCTTACCGGTCGAAGCAGGTGGGGAAGCGGGTGATACTGGCGGCGGCCGATACCTTCCGGGCGGCTGCCGTTGACCAGTTGCGGCAGTGGGCGCAGCGAGTCGGGGTGGAGATTGTCGCCCATCAGCCCGGGGCCGACCCCGGGGCAGTGGTTTATGATGCCATGCAGGCAGCGCTTAGTCGCGGCGTTGACGAAGTAATCATCGATACCGCCGGCCGGCTGCATACGAAATATAACCTGATGGAGGAGCTCAAGAAAATCAGGCGGGTGGTGGCCAAGGTGGAACCGGCGGCTCCCCATGAGGTAATCCTGGTGGTCGATGCCACTACCGGTCAGAATGGTCTGTCCCAGGCCCGGTATTTCACGGAAGCAGTCGGGGTAACCGGGATTTTTCTGGCTAAGCTGGACGGCACGGCCAGGGGGGGCATCGTGCTGGCCATCTGCGACGAGCTGAAAATACCGGTCCGGTTTGTCGGTACCGGGGAAAAGCTGGAAGATATGGCCCCATTCAATGCCGAGACCTTTGTCGCGGCACTGTGTGCCGAAGCCTAGGCTTATGGAGGGGTGTTGATAAATATTGGCATAAGCCCGGTAGCCTTTACCATCGGCCCGATTGAAGTCCGGTGGTACGGTATTATGATTGCCCTGGCGGTCCTGACCGTAGTGCTGTGGGTCCTGCGGGAGGTGAGGCGGGGGGCCAGTATTTCCTACGATACTGTCTTTACGGCGGCACTGGTGGCTATCCCCTCCGGGGTGATATTGTCCCGGTTGCTCCACGTTATTGACAAGTGGGGTATCTACAGCCAGAACCCGGGGCAGATAGTCGGTTTTTCCGGCCTGACTATCTACGGGGCGATTCTGGGGGCTACCCTGGCGGTTTGGGTATACAGCCGGGTGAGCCGGTTCCAGTTTGGCTATTTCGCCGATATGGTGGCGCCGGGTATCATACTGGCCCAGGCGGTAGGCCGGGTAGGCTGCACCCTGAATGGCTGCTGCTATGGGTTACCAACTTCTCTACCGTGGGGCGTGGTATATACCAACCCCGATAGCATGGGCTATAATGCTAGCTTTTTGCTTCTTCCTGGAACAGGGCTGCACCCCACGCAGCCTTACGAGATTATCTACAACTTGCTTGTATTCGCCCTACTAGTCGCTCTGCGAGGACGGCTCAAGCCCGACGGCTCGCTGTTTCTGGTCTATCTCAGCCTGTACTCACTGTGGCGTTTTGGCATTGGCTTTATTCGTGATGGTATGCCCTTTCTCTTTACTCCCCTGCACCAAGCGCAGGTCATCGGTTTAATCGTGCTGGCTATCACTATTCCCATAATGGTTATGCGGGTGCGGTGGGTTAAGGCAAGGGAAGAATCACCGGCCGAGGTCAGCTAGCCGGTGGAATGGGGGAGCATTGCCGGCAGTATTGGTGCCATTCTGATGGCCATTCTAATACCGCTGGCATTGAGGAAGAGGCGGAAAGAGGCGCCTCGCAAGCCGGAGGAGTTCCTTAATCACCTTTTGCAACTGGGGGTAAAAGCGTTTCTCCTGGAGAAGGGCGCTGCTGAGGAAAAGGTAGGCGTAGGCCGTGCTTCGGGGCAACGGTCGGAAGGAGTCATCAGGCTGGAAGGGAAAAACGTGGCTTTTATCAACATTGCCAGTCTGACCAGCCAGTACGGGGTCCAGTATTTTTTGAATTATCTGGTAAAGAGTCCCGGTGGGCTGGGTAAAGAGAAGAAGAAGCGGACACGGATGGTGAAAAAGAGAAGCTCTATCTTGGGCGGTCGGGTGGTCGATATCGAGTGGCGGGGAGATGATTACCTGTCCCGTGAGCTTAATATGGACTACCGGCTCAAAGATTACCTGCTACAGGCCGAGCCGGAAGAACTGAAGGGTAGTATCTGGATTTTCCCGGAGCCGAAGCATGAATACGCCAGAATCAGAACCAGCCTGGTGCTACCTTCAGTCTACTTCTTTGAGGCAATAGACATTGTTGCCGGACATATTAAGTCGGGCTGGTAGCGGCCGGGGCAAAGTCCAGGATATTGAGCCTGAGATTTTCTGCGCCCCGCCATCGGTCCAGCTCCAGGTTATAGACAACGTCAAGGCGAGAGGATACCTCGCCGATATTTTCACCCATCCTGAAACCTACCGCGTCCCACATTGTACCGCCCTGTCTCAGTTTTAATCGCAGGTGGTGGCTGTTGTTGCCCATGGTGCGGCAGTCCAGCATCTCTACGTTGCGGCTGAGGAAGGCCGGTACCGGGTTGCCCGCGCCGAAAGGCGCCAGCTGCTGAATGGATTGGTAGGTGTCCCCGGCCAGTTCCGCCAGGCTGATTTCGGCTTCGATGTCTAGTTGAGGGCGGAGGGCGATGCCTTCCAGCTGGGCGGCGGCCAGTTCAGAGAGGTGCTCCTTCAGACGGGGCAGGTTTCGGGTGGGTAGCGTGAATCCGGCGGCCTGGGAATGCCCGCCAAAGTGATAAAACAGGCGGTGGCACTGGTTCAGAGCGAGGATGATGTTGAATTCGGGTATGCTGCGGCAGCTGCCGCTGCTAATCTTTTCCCCGACCTTGATAACTACCGTCGGGCGGTAGAATTCCTCCGACAACCGGCCGGCGACCAGCCCGGCGATACCCACCTGGATTTCCCGGTCACCGGCGAACAGCAGGGGCGAGATTTCCCGGGCCAGGACCTGCTCTCTGGCCCGGGCCATTGCTTTCTCGGTTAGCCTTTGCCGCTCCGAATTTTTCTGTTCCAGCCACCGGGCCATTGCCTGTGCCTCCCGGGGTGAATCGGTCATCAGCAGGCGGTAACTGGTCATGGCATGGGCCAGCCGGCCGGCCGCATTCAGGCGTGGGGCGATAATCCAAGAAATGGTCTCAGCATCGAGGTTGCCCGTTTCCAGTCCGGCGCTGGCGATTATTTCTCTGAGGCCCAGGCGGGGGGCGTTATTTATCAGCCGCAGCCCTTGCTTTACTAGGTACCGGTTCTCCCCCAGCAGCGGGGCCACGTCGGCTACGGTGCCCAGGGCTACCAGGTCAAGGATTGTCTCCAGAGGTGCCTCTCTGCCGATGCTCTGGTAAAGGGCCTGTAACAGCTTAAGGGCAACGCCGGCGCCGGTTAACTGTGAGAATGGGTAGGCCGAGTCGCCTCGCTTGGGGTCAACGATAGCCACTGCCGGCGGTATTGTTTCCAGGGGGGTGTGGTGGTCGGTGATGACGATATCCATTCCCCGCCGTCTTGCCCGTTTGACCTCAGGGAGGGCCGTAATCCCGCAGTCGACGCTGATAACCAGGCCGATGCCCTGCTGGTGGAGTTTCTCTAGGGCGGCTGTCTTCAGCCCGTAGCCTTCGGTCAGCCGGTGCGGTATATAGGGAATGACCTTGCCGCCGAGGGCTGATAGCCCCTGGACGAGCAGGGCCGTGCCGGTGATGCCGTCGACGTCGAAGTCCCCGTAGACGGCGATGCTCTCTCCAGAAAGCAAGGCCTGGTACACTCTGGCGATCGCCTGGTGCATGTCGGGCAGCAGCCAGGGGTCTCCGGAAAGGCGCTCGTCGGCGCTAAGGAATGATGATAGCTGTAACGGTTCGTTGAGACCACGGTTGTACAGCAGTTGGGCTATCAGTGGGGAAAAGTTGGCCGCGCCGGCCAGGTACTTGAATGGAGCCGGTGGCAGCACATTCCAGCGACTGTGATTCAAACTTACCCCTCAGAATACTTGCGAAATGCCAGAACCGAGTTATGGCCGCCGAAGCCAAAAGAGTTGGAGAGGGCGGCGGTGACGTTGGCAGTACGGGCGACGTTGGGGACATAGTCCAGGTCGCAATCAGGGTCAGGATGGGTAAGGTTAGTGGTCGGTGGTATTATCCCATGCTGGATAACCAGGATGGTTATGGCGGCTTCGAGGGCACCGGCACCGCCGAGGAGATGCCCCGTCATTGACTTAGTCGAGCTTATCGGGATTTTACGGGCATAGTCACCGAACACTGTCTTTATCGCTAGGGTCTCCACCTTATCGTTTATCTGGGTGGCGGTGCCGTGCGCGTTTATGTAGTCGATTTCTGCCGGGTCGAGACCAGCTTTGTCCAGTGCCAGCTGCATGGCTCTGACCGCGCCGTCGCCGTCCTCCGTGGGCTGGGTTATGTGAAAGGCGTCGCCGGTGGCGCCATAGCTGACTATTTCGGCGAGAATATCAGCCCCGCGACTTTGAGCGAAGCTAAGGTCTTCCATAACCAGGATGCCGGCCCCTTCGCCGATAACAAAGCCATCACGTTCAGCATCGAAGGGTCGGGAGGCCTCCTGCGGCGCACTGTTCCTGGTGGAGATGGCTTTACAGGCATTGAAACCGGCAATACCTACCGGGTTTATTATGGCCTCACTGCCGCCGCTTATCATTACCCGGGCATTACCGTGCTTGATTATTTCATAGGCGGTACCGATGGCGTCGGCGCCACTGGAGCAGGCTGAAGAGGTACAGAAGTTGGGCCCCTTAGCTCCCAGCAACATTGATATCTGGGCGGAGGCGGCATTGCTCATCATCATCGGCACCAGGAAAGGGGTTACTCTGTCTGGCCCCTTTTCTATGATCACCTCGCTCTGTTCGAATAATGTTGTCAATCCGCCGATGCCGCTGCCGATTAAGACGCCGATATTATCTTGGCTATTGTTATCGATCTTTATCCCGGCCTGGGCCACTGCTTGGGTCGCCGCCGCTATTGCCATCTGGGCAAAGCGGTCCATACGGCGGGCATCCTTGCGGCTGATGTGGTCGGTGGCGTTGAACCCTTTGGCCTCACCGGCGAATCTGGTTTCGAAGCCAGTTGTGTCGAATAGAGTGATATAGTCAATGCCGGACCGGCCGGCGACCAGGCCTTCCCAGGTAGTAGCCGCGTCCAGGCCAAGTGGGCACACAATACCCATCCCGGTAATCACAACCCGGTTAGTGTTATCGGTCATTGCTTTGCCATATTTGAGTGCCTGTTTAATTATATATTTTGCCACAATTTAGGCTTGTTAGCAAGGTGGCTGACTTTTGGCCGCCTGGTCTGCGATTTGACTGGTTGCCACGGTGAAAACTATAATCACAACGGTCACTTGCGATTTAAGTGTCCACCTTCTGCATCGGGGTTCACGATATGGCAACAGGACGGGAAAGAAGAACCGTTGCCCTGGATACAGTCGGCTGCAAGCTGAACCAGGCTGAGACCGAGCTTATGGCGAAACAGTTTGCTGATGCCGGTTACCAGCCAGTAACCGTGACTGGTGAGGCGGACGTCTATATCCTCAACACCTGCACGGTTACCCATATTGCCGATCGCAAGTGCCGGCAGCGGCTTAGGCTGGTCCGTCGCCAGAACCCCGGCGCTTTGATTATTGCTACCGGCTGTTATGCCGAGCGGGCGCATCAGGAGATAGCCCGTATCGCTGGCGTTGACCTTATCGCCGGCAACAAACACAAGCCGCACCTGGTTAAGCTGGTGGAGAAGACCGCTGGGCCGGGCGGGCCGGCCACTTCTGACGCTTGTTCCGGTGATTACATTGGCCCCCGGACTCGTGCCTTTGTCAAGGTTCAGGATGGCTGCAATAGTTCTTGCGCTTACTGTATTGTGCCCCTGGTGCGGGGTGGGGAAAGCAGTCTGCCTGCCGACCAGATTATTGTCGAGGTCAAACACCGGGTCAGCCTTGGCTACCAGGACGTGGTTTTGACCGGGACCAAGGTCGGCTCATACCGGTATGATGGTGTCGGCCTCGCCGAGCTGCTGCAACGTATTCTGTCGGAGACCGGGGTCAACCGGCTGCGGCTTTCCTCTCTCCAGCCCCCGGAAATCTCCCCCGTGCTTGTTGCACTGTGGCGTGACCGGCGGCTGTGCCGTCACTTTCATCTCTCCCTCCAGAGCGGCAGTGACAGCGTGTTGCGGAGAATGAAACGAGTCTATACCACCGGCGAGTATCAGCGGGCGGTGTCGTTGCTCCGGGAAATGGTGCCGGAGGCAGCTATCACCACTGACATAATTACCGGCTTTCCCGGTGAGACCGCGGCGGAGTTTGAGCAGAGCTATGAGCTCTGCCGCCGCCTGGACTTTGCCCGGATTCACGTGTTTCCCTACTCACCGCGTTCAGGCACCGGGGCCGCCCGGTTGCCGCAGCCGGTGGCGGCCAGCGTTAAGCGGGCGCGGAGTGAACGGATGCTGGCCTTGGCGGCAGCAGGCGCGCTGAGCTTCCGCTGGCGGTTCCTGTCCCGGAAGATGTCGGTCTTGTGGGAGAAGCGGGCCGCTGATGGTGTCTGGTCCGGGCTGACTGAAAACTATATCAAGGTGTATACCAGGAGCGATGAAGACCTGACCAACCAGTTGCTGCCGGTGACAGTCACCGAGATGTGGGGTGACGGGGTGTGGGGTTCCACCGACAGCTGATAACAGGGTTAAAGACCCGTTCTAGATTGACATTTTTAATATGGCCGGATAGATTATTAAAGTCGGACAAGGAGAAACTGATGGTAAACAATAAAGAGAGGGATATCACAATCTACGCCGTTGGCGACATAGGCCCGGATAGAGCCGACCCCGGCTCAATATTTCGCCACGTCAGCGGTGTCTTGAGGCAGGGTGACATAGCGTTCTGTCAGCTTGAGATTAATCTCTCGGATAGGGGGGTCGGGCCTCTGGGCAAAGAAAATGCCCGTGACCCGAAGATAGCCGCGGCCATCAAGGAGGCCGGGTTCAATATGGTCTCCTTTGCCAGTAATCACTGCATGGAAACCGGACCGGACGCCTTTTTTGATACCATCGATAACCTGAAGAAGCAGGGGCTGCCGGTAATCGGTGTCGGTAGCAATGTCGAGGAAGCGAGAAGGCCGGCAGTTGTAGAGTGCCAGGACACTAAAATAGCCTTTCTGGGTTACAATTCACTCGCCAGGGCTGAGCACTTTGCTGACGTTGATAGACCGGGTTGTGCTCCAGTCAGGGCCTGGACACTGTATGAGCCGCTTGAGCCTACTCAGCCGGGCACGCCGGCCCGGGCACACACCTTTCCCTACCGGGATGACCTTCTGGCCATGATGGCGGATGTCAGGAAGGCAAAGGCACAGGCTGATCTGGTAGTGGTATCAATGCACAGCGGCGTCCACATGACCCCGGCCTTAATCGCCGAATACCAGATAGACATGGCCCATGCCGCCATTGACGCCGGCGCTGACCTGATACTACAGCACCATGCCCATATACTGAAGGGGATAGAGGTCTACGGCGGCAAGGTCATCTTTTACGGCCTGGGCAATTTCGCCATAGAGGTTCACTTTATGACCAGAGAATGGGCGGAGATGCCCAGCGTGAGAGAAGTACGTAGGAGTCTTAATCCCGACTGGAACCCGCCCTATCCTGACTATCCTTCCTTTCCCTTCCCTCCCGATTCCAGGAAGACCATGCTGGCCAAATGCACCATTGCCGACAAGGAGATAAGCAAGGTGTCTTTTCTGCCCGTCATCGTCAACAAGCAGGGCGAGCCGGAAGTGCTGGCCCCGGATGATGGGCGGTTCGGTGAGGTAGTCAGGTACATGACCGATATTACCCGGGACCAGGGTCTTGATACCCGGTTTACCATTGATGGTGATGAGGTTATCATCGAAACATAGTAGCTTTATCCTGTTATCGCCCCGGCCGCCGGTGTTCTCACCGAAGGGCTGTTTCTAAATAATATCGCCGGAGGTATATCATGACATTCGAAGAACTGGAGCAGAAAGTCGCTTTTCTGGAAGAAAAGGTCAGGGCGCTGGAGGATATCGAAGAAATTAGGCAGCTGCATACCAACTATATCTACTGGCTGAGCAATCACGAGTTTGATAAGATGGTAGAATGCTTTGCCGAAGACGCCGTAGAAGAAGGAATAGTGCCGGGTGTGCAGCATAAGGGCAAAGAGGAGATTGCCCAGATGTTCCGGGAAATGGCCGCCAACCCGCCGCAGAAGGGTGGCCACATGCTGATTCAACCCGTTATTTCGGTTGATGGCGACAGGGCGGCGGGCTACTGGATAATGTACCGTCTCATCTACAAATTCAAGGGGATATCAGGCGGCCAGGATATAGACCTTTTCGGGCCGAGGGTACAGAGAAGATACGACATGGAGTATGTCAAAGAAAATGGCAAATGGAGGTTCGGCAAGTTGAAGTTTACCGACCCCTGGCCCGAGCCTGACCCCCGGCTGGCCTGAATGGAGACCTGTTAGTCATCAAACAGGAGAGGGAGGTTTGAAATGAATCCCGAAGAACTGGAGGCAAGGATCAGGACCCTGGAGGATATCCAGCAGATAGACAGGCTACAGAAGATATACGGTTATTACCTGGATAACAACATGATGGACAAAGTTGTCGACCTATTCTCGGATGATGCCGAGTCCGTTGAGATAGGTGACCGTGGTCTGTTCCGTGGCAAGGAGGGGGTGCGAAGGTTCTTCTGGGAATATCTGGGGCGGGGTGGCAAGCCGCGTGACCCGGGCACAATGGCCATTCACATGCAGCATCAGGGTGTTGTCGATGTCGACCCCGGCGGTCAGACGGCCAAGGGGCGGTGGTATTGCACCATGATCCAGGCCCGGCCCATAGAAGAGGGCGGCCCGGCCCGGTCAATACTGGGACACGGGGTATATGAAAACGAGTTTGTGAAAGAGGACGGGAAATGGAAGTTCAAGAAGATATTTTACAGCCTTCATTTCCGCTCTCCGCTGGCTGAGGGCTGGGCGATAACGCCGGTAACCAATGAGTCCAAGGGCCATTATCCGGTAAAACCCGATGCTATGCCCACCGCTTACCATCCGTATCCGGAACTGGGCTTCGTTCCGTTTCATTGGAAACACCCCGTTACCGGCGAGTAAATTGCCCGCTATCTCTCATTAGAAGTATAGATAAATAGGGACAGGAAGGAGATAATGAGCATACTGGATAAAATAACCAGGTATTTGGTTGAGACCGATTACGAATCCCTGCCGGCTGATGTGGTCGAGGTGACTAAGAAACAGATACTGGACACGCTAGCGGCCATGGTAGGGGGCAGCACCTGCAGCATATCAGGCGAGTTAGAGGAGATGGTCGACCTGATTAAGGGGTGGGGAGGCAAAGAAGAGAGCACTATTGTTGCCTACGGCGGCCGGGTACCGGCGCCCAGTGCCGGTTTCGTGAATGGAGTCCTGTGTGTGCGCCTTGATTTTGATGATACCCAGGTAAAGGGCATGAGGATACATCCCTCGCGGGCCGTAGTCCCCACCGCTTTTGCTCTGGCCGAACGCCAGGGTAATATCACCGGCCAGGAGCTGATAACCGCCGTAGCTCTGGGCCATGACTTGGAGTGCCGGCTGAAGATAGCCGTCGGTCGTGACTTGAATTCTCCTCTGGGCATGGTGACCAATTTCTTCGGTGCCGCCGCCACGGCGGGCAAGCTCATTGGTCTTGATGAAGAGAAAATGGGGCATGCCCTGAGTCTCGCTTGTCATCAGATAAGCGGGGCCAAGAGCCGGGCGGGTACGGCTGGGGCTGGCCCAGTGTTAAAGGGATAAATAACGGCATTGTCGTAGAATCGGGTATCGCCAGTGCCCTGCTCGCCGACAGGGGTTTTGCATCGTCCCCGGACTTCCTTGAGGCGGAAAATAAAAGAAACCTGTACCATATATTCTTCAGTGGCTACTACGAGCCGTCGTTGCTGACAGCGGAACTGGGCAGGGTTTTTGCCGGCTTGAATACCAGCCAGAAGGAATATCCCTGCTGTCACGGTCAGCATACGGCCATCAGGGCTGCCCTGGGCTTGGTGAGGGAACAAGGTATAAAGCCAGATGACGTGGCCGAAGTTTTGCTCCGTATCAGCCCTTTCGACCATGATTATCTCGCCCAGCCTGTCGAGGAGAAACAGGACCCTAAAAATATTATCGAATCCCAGTTCAGTCTTTACTGGGGGGTGGCCAGTGCCATTGTCTACGGTAAGGTGAATATCGGCAACTTCGCGGTTGCCGCGCTTAATGATACTCAGGTTCGGGGAATGGTAAACCGGATATCCGCCAAGGCGGACACGGAACTGGCCCGGGAGGGAGGCTTTACCCCGGCCATTGTTGAGATAAAGACCGGGGATGGCGTGGTGTATGCCAAACAGGTTGACCAGCCGTTTGGCAGTCCGGCCGAGCCGATGGGGTTTACTGACCTTGCCCAGAAGTTCCGCCATTGTTGCCAGTATTCCATAAGGCCGGTCGCCAGGGAGAATCAGGATGAGGTGATACGGCTGGTGGAAAGGCTGGAAGAGGTCAGCGATGTCGGTCGGATCGTTCGCCTAATGGCTTAGCCTGACTGGAAAAGGGGTAAAGAGGTAAAGGGGATAGGCAAAAAGTGGTCGCCAGCCACTGGTTATGCAGACGGTTACTCAGGGTTGACAAGGTATAATTATTGCAGGCATAATTGCAATGCCTTTGGTAACCATCTGCTGATTTCTACAAGTAGCTTTGGCTGAAGTTCCATGATATGGAGGGAGGGTGGATATGCTTAGTTGCTACCGTGTTCTCGATTTAACAGATGATAAGGGCTACTTTTGTGGCAAGACGCTGGGTGACCTGGGTGCCGATGTCATCAAGGTCGAGCCACCGGGTGGTGACCCCGGTCGAAAGAGGGGGCCTTTCTATCATGACATCCCAGACCCGGAGAAGAGCCTGTACTGGTTTGCTTTTAATACCAGTAAGCGGGGAATAACCCTTGATATCGAGAAGGCGGAAGGCCGGCAGCTATTTAAAGAACTGGTCAAGACGGCTGACGTCGTGCTCGAATCTTTCTCTCCGGGGTATATGGACAAACTCGGCCTGGGCTACCCGGCGCTTAGGGAGGTTAATGAGGGTGTTATTATGACTGCCATCACTCCCTTTGGTCAGGAGGGGCCCTACAAAGATTTCAAGGGGCCGGATATCGTTGCCTCGGCTCTAGGGGGTACGCTGTATACCGTTGGCGACCCCGACCGGCCGCCGCTGACGGCGACTTATCCTCATGCCTACACTATTTGCTCAATGCATGCCGTCGTCGGCACATTAATCGCCCTTTTCCACCGTTCCGTTATCGGACGCGGGCAGTATATTGACGCCTCGGCCCAGATAGCCCTCCATTTTACCGGCTCGGCTGAGATTGAAGGTTCTTGGGAGTTTCACGGCATTACCCAGCAGCGACACGGCCGAAAGCGCTTCGCTATCAGGATTAAGGATGATAAAAATGCCTTTACTCCTATTTTATGGAGCTGTAAAGACGGTAATATCGGCCTCAATATACAGCTCGGTCCTTCCGGGGAAAAAGGCAATACCGCCCTGGTGGAATGGATGAAGAGCGAGGGGCACGACATTGGCCGGCTGGGCCAGTGGGGCTTCAAGACGATGGACTGGTCTGTCCTAGAAAGCCAGGAGGAATCTGACGAAATACATGATGTGCTCCAGTCTTTCTTCCTCAAGTTCACCAAGGAGGAGCTGTTTAAAAAGTCGGCTGAGATTGGCCTGAAAATGGGGATATCACTGACCCCCAAGGATATGATGACATTCCCCCAGTTGGTCGATAGGGGCTTTTTTACCGAAGTGGACTACCCGGAGCTGGGTACCACCCTCACCCACCCCGGCAGCCCCACTAGGTTCAGTGACGGTGCTCACGGTATTAAGCGACGGGCGCCGCTTATCGGCGAGCATAATATTGAGGTCTACCAGGAACTCGGCCTGCCGGTGGAGGAGTTAGCTGTCCTGAAGGAGCGGGGAGTTATCTAGATAGGTCGGCGTGAAGGAGATGGAGTATGGAAAGGAAGAAACCGTTTGAAGACATACATATTATAAACCTGGCATGGTCCGGGGTCGGCAATTTCATTGTCAAATGGTTTGCTCAGTATGGGGCGATGACGATAAGGGTAGAAAGTGCCAACCGCTCCGACCCGATGAGGTCCGCCCAGCCATACGCCCCGACCTATACCCCGGGCGAACCGCCCGGGCTGGAGCGCGCCTTCTATTATTCCCAGGGGCATCCGTTTCGTGAGTACGGGCTTGCCCTCGACTTTAACAAGCCCAAGGCGATAGAGCTTTTCAAGAAGCTGGTAACCTGGGCCGACGTGGTCGTCGAGACCTTTGCCCCGGGACGGATGGAGAAGTGGGGCCTGGCTTATGAGGACCTGAAAAAGATAAAGCCGGATATTATCATGCTCAGCTCCAGTGGCTATGGGCAGACGGGGCCCATCTCCAAGCTGGCTGCCTTTGGCTTTCAGCTGAGTGCCGTATCCGGCATGTATGAAATAGCCGGCTGGCCAGACCGGCCGTCAATGCCCGTCGGCAGCTTCTATACCGATGTACTGTCGCCGATGGCCGGTGCCGTAGCCCTTGCCGTTGCCCTCGACTATCGGCGCCGGACCGGCAAAGGTCAGCACATTGACCACTGCCATACTGAAGCGGCTATCAACTTTATTGCTCCCCTTATCCTGGACTATGCTGCCAACCAGCGTTTGCTTAAGACGAATGGCAACAAGCTACCCTATGCTGCCCCTCACGGTGTCTATCCCTGTAAGGGCGATGACCGGTGGGTGGCTATCGCCGTGTTCACCGATGAAGAATGGGACAGCTTCTGCCGGGTTATCGGGAGCCCCGACTGGACGAGGGATAGCCGGTTCGCCACGTTAGGGGACAGGGTCAAAAACAGCGATGAACTGGATACCCTGGTGAATGAGTGGACAGTCCAGTTTACTGCCGAGCAGGTGATGGAAAGGATGCAGGCCGCCGGCGTGGCCGCCGGCCTAGTCGCCGACGGCAAAGATTTGTCCGAGGACCCCCAGCTTGACCACTACGGCTATTTCCAGGAGCGGGACCACCCCTATATCGGCCGGCACCGCCATTATCATCCGTCCGCCTTTACCATGTCCGAAGCTGCCGCCGAGGTAACGGCCCCGGTATTACTCGGTGAGCATACCGAATATGTGGCCACTGAAATCCTTGGCCTTTCCGATGAGGAGTTTGTCCAGTTGATACAGGAGGGGGTATTCGAGTAGCCGCCGTCAGTTTCCCGATGACGGTATCATTCCCTTCCGGTACGGCTAACAACTGGCGGTATTCAGCAGTCAGGTTGAATCGGTCAGGCTGAAGGTGAGCGCGATGCGCTCACCGCCCGAGAAGATGTCGGTGATAATATCCTGGTAGTCTATTTTACCCTGGCGGCCTATTATATCCATGGTGGCTGCCTCGGGGTCCATGTTGATGATATTGGCCGTTACCCAGGGGCCTTCCTCCAGCTCAATGAGGGCGACGATGTAAGGGGCCTGGTATCCCTCCGCCGCGACATGGATTACGGTGAAGGTTCTGACCTTACCTTGTCGGCTGAGCTCAACAATCTCCATGTCTTCGCTGCCGCACTGGGAACATACCTTCTGTGGCGGTGCGGTATAACCGCTGCACTGGTGGCATTTCAAACCGAGGAATTTGCCCTCTTTGAGGGCCTCGGTGAACTTCTTTGATGTCAGTATGTATTCCATCTCTACCAGCCTCTCTTTAAAATAAGGTGTCCTATTGAGGCAAAGCTCCCGCCCATGGTATCCGTCATGCCTATCTTGGCCCCCTCGACCTGCCTGGGGCCGCATTCTCCCCTGAGCTGCTTTACTATTTCGTATACCTGAGCGGCACCGGTAGCTCCCACCGGATGGCCCTTTGCCTTTATGCCGCCGGAGGGGTTGATGGCTATCTTCCCGCCAATGTCGGTATCGCCGTTCAGCGCTGCTTTATACCCCTGGCCGGGTTCGAAGAACCCCAGACCCTCGCTGGCGACTATCTCGGCGATGGTGAAGCAATCGTGGAGTTCACAGACATCTATGTCCTCGGGTTTAAGCCCCGCCATGTCATAGGCTCTCTTGGCGGATAACTCCCGGGCCGGGATTCGGGTGATGTCCTTCTGGCTGCACACAGCGCCCGATGAGCCCTGGCCGGTGCCGACTATGAGCACCGGTTTGTCGGTCAGCCTCTTGGCGATATCGGCTGAGGTGACCACCACCGCCGCGGCGCCATCAGAAATAGGGCAGCAGTCAAAGACCTGTATCGGTGAAGCGACCATGGCGCTATCGTAAATCATTTGCATGGTGACTTCTTTGCCGTAGAACTGTGCCTTGGGGTTGATACAGCCGTGTTTATGGGCTTTGAAGGATACCCTGGCCATTGCTTCTTTCAGCTCGGGCAGAGGTATCCCGTATTTGCTGGCATACAGGTGCGCCATCATGGCAAAAATCCCGGGAAAGCTCAGACCGGTGGGTGTCTCGTAGCGGGAATGGACCCCCATACCCATGACCCTTGTCGCTAGCGGAGTACTCATTATCCTTTGCCTTTCCGTACCGCCGGCCAGGACAATATCGTAGAACCCTGAGGCTACCCAGATAAAGGCATCTCTTATGGCAATGGTTCCCGAGGCGCAAGCCCCCTCGAACCGGGTGGCCGGGGTCCCGCTCAGGCCGATATCGGCGGCACACATCGGGGCGATTACTGCCTGCCCTTCTTCAATGTTACCATCGGCATTGCCGACGTTTACTGCCTGGATGTCCTTCAGCCCCAGTCCTGACTCGTTTATGGCCTCCATGGCCGCTTCGGCGAACATCTCGACCTGGGTCTTCTCGGACGTGCCGAATTTGGTCATGGCCACGCCTACTATTGCTACTTCTCTCATCTGTCCTCCCTGTTTTTATTTGTTGTTTTCATTGTCTTACCTGCTGGATTCTATACGTTTACCTTTTGCCGTTACTCTACCTCGTCTTTTAATTTCGAGATGTGGATGGAACTCACGGTTTCGATTCTGCCGTGCTTCATCACTTCATATATCAGCCCTTTGTCCCACTGGCCGCCTTCAATGGCCCGGGCCAGTAGAGCGGTGTCAAGCTGGGATACCTCCGGCCACTTGCCAGCTTCTATCAGGGTGCTGTCCAGTTCCTGGCGCCCGGCGTCATTCTTTCCCGGGAATTTCAGCTTCTCATCAAAGCGTAGCCTGACCTTGCGGTCGCTGCCCTTTATCACCTCGACCTGTTGCTCCCGGGCGTAGTCAAGGATGGCTTCCTTTACCCTGCCTATCTCCATGTCTATTTCCGAGGCCTTCTCTTTCAACTCGGCGTACTTGTTGACCAGTACCACCCCCGGTTCCCGGCGGTATTCGTTCACCGGGAGGGCTTCCAGTTGATAAAAGTGTTTTCTTAGCGGGCAGAGGTCGGGGTATTCGCACCACTCACACCGGCCGGATTCCTGGGGGCGGAAATCGGCGGTGGTTTCTATTTCGTCAATTAGACGGCTGGTCTCGGTGACCAGTTTTGAGATTACCTCGCCGGAGCGCGAAGAAACGAGTTCCCGGTCAAAGGCGAGGTAATGCCAGATAAGGCGGATGTTCTTAATGTCAGGCCATCTTTTCTGGATGCCGATTTGGTACAGACCGAGTTGCCGGTCGTTGTCGGCGTCTTCCTGGCTGGGGAGGTGTGCCGAGGTCTTGTAGTCGTGAATCTCGTAGATATCGTCGCCGGTTCGCGCCAGGCGGTCTATGTAGCCGATTAGCCGGTGCTTCCTGGAGTCCTCCAGCTGGAAATTTATCATCATCTCGGTAGCGATGGTTATATCGGCATCAAAAGGGGCGTACCGCCGGTAATAGCTCTCAACGAGCTTCCGGCCCAGGGCCCGGTAATGTTCCTGGCCGAGGTCCTTCTTGGTGATGATGATGGCATCATGCCAGTTCTGCTGCCAGATGTTTTCGTAGTATGCCAGCAGTTCGTCCAGTGTGTTTACCCTGGTCAGCCTGGCATCGTCATAGCATTTCTTGAGGGTCTCGTGGACTGTTGTCCCTAGGAAGGCCTCCACGCCTTCAGTATCGCGTTTTATCTTGTCGCGGTAGCAGAGCTTGTATTTCAGCGGGCACTGCTGGTACATGCTGAGCTGGGAATGAGAATAGATAGGCATCATTAACATTATAACATTACCCCGGCAGATACGGAAATTCCCTGGGGTGAGTATTTTACCATTCAGCACTAAAGACTTGACAGGCAGATATTATTGTGGTACTCTTGTTCATAGAACATATGTGTTTATTCAGGGGGTTATCTTGAGGAAGCCAGGCGTCAGTCAGACCCGCCAGCGAATATTTAGCTTTATCAGAAAGTTTATCAATGACCGGGGATACGCACCGACGGTCAGGGATATCTTGAAAGGCTGTAACCTTAGCTCGACCGCCGTGGTGCAGCACCACCTGAATGTTCTGGAGCGGGAAGGCCACATCCGGCGTGACCCGGAGGTCTTCAGAAGCATCCAGCTGGCCGACCGAAAAAACGTGGTGAGCGTGCCCTTGCTCGGCATCATTGCCGCCGGGGCACCCATTCCGGTACCGGCCGCCGATACCTGGGTGAGCGAGGCAGTGGACACGCTTGAGCTTACCGACGAGCTGACCGCCCACAGAGAGGTCTATGCCCTTAAGGTAAAGGGGACTTCCATGATTGATGCCCTGGTTGACGATGGGGACATCGTCTTGATGGAACCGGCGGGCGATACCGAGAACGGCGATATGGTGGCAGTCTGGTTGAAAAAAGAGCAGGAAGTGACCCTGAAACGGATATATATTGAAGAAGGGAGGGTCTGTCTGCAGCCGGCCAATAAGGCCATGGGGCCAATCTATCAACCACCGGAGAATATTGAAGTCCAGGGGAGGGTGGTTGGCGTGATAAGGAAATACCCGGGGGTATAGCGCTGCGTCAGGACTATCAGCCTTACTTGACTTTTACCCATTGTTGGTTTAGACTTTAAGCACTTTAAACAATTGAATATTGGAAGCTGGGGTGCCCGAGGGAGACCGAGGGACTAACTGGAGAGCAAGTCGGTGAGAGTCCGACGCGGCCGCGCCGCTGTTACTGGTCGCAGCACCAGGAGCCAGAACGCCAGCCTCAGCATATCCTACAATCTTCCGCGGGGAAGGGTAGGAGTTTTAATTGGTGTTGGCGCCCTTACCCGGAAGGTGGGGGTTTTTGTTTGCCAGAGGAGGGGAAAATGGTGCCAGAGGAGATGAAAAGTACCGAGGAAAAGGCCGGTAAGCGTGGCCGGGGACTGGTTATCGTTTATACCGGCCAGGGCAAGGGTAAGACCACGGCAGCACTGGGTATGTTGCTCCGGGCGTGGGGACGGGACATGAAGGTGGTGATGCTGCAGTTTATGAAAAGCGCTACCAGCAATTACGGTGAGCACCGGGCGGCGCGGCGGCTGGGTATCGAAATGGTGGCGTTGGGGGCCGGCTTTACCTGGCATACTAAAGTCCCCGACAAAGGCCGGTCGCTGGCTGTTGAGCTGTGGGAGAAGGCCAGGGAAAAGATTACCTCAGGGGATTACCACCTGGTGGTCCTGGATGAATTCAGCTATCCCATCAAGTACGGCTGGGTGCCGGCGGGGGTCGTGCTGCAGACCCTGAGGGAGCGACCAAGCTGGGTTCACGTGGCTATTACCGGGCGTGATATGCCAGCGGAGCTTATTGATTTCGCTGATATTGTCACCGACATGGCGGAAGTGAAACATGCTTTTACTGAGGGCATCAAGGCGCAACCGGGCATCGAGTTCTAGAGAGAGGTACTGACACTTGGCTACTCTTGAGGAAACGGTCAAACTTATTGCGGGCCTGGATGAGGCGGCGATGGCGGCAGCGCGGTGCCGCCAGGATGAACTGACCAAGCCGCTGGGCAGTCTGGGGAGGCTGGAGGACATCTCGGTCCAGCTGGCCGGTATCTTCGGTCAACCGGTGCCGGTGCTTCGGGGCCGGAAGATAATACTGGCCGCGGCCGACCACGGGGTCGCTGCCGAGGGGGTGAGTGCCTATCCCCAGGAAGTTACCGCTCAGATGGTGCTCAACTTCCTTCAAGGAGGTGCGGCGATTAATGTCCTGGCCCGATATACCGGGGCTGCGGTGGTGGTGGTGGATGCCGGAGTGGCCGCTAAGCTGCCCCCTCATCAGGCTCTCCGCTCGGCCAAGATAGGCTGGGGCACGGCCAATATTGCCCGGGGCCCGGCCATGTCCCGTGAGCAAGCGGTGCAGGCACTGGAAAACGGTATTATCATGGCCGAAGAAGCGGTAAACGAGGGTGCTGACCTGATTGGCACCGGGGATATGGGTATTGCCAATACTACCTCTTCCAGCGCCGTTATCGCGGCCATCACTGGCGAGGCAGCCGAGTTGGTGACCGGACGGGGTGCCGGGGTTTCCGATGAAGGCTTAAAACTCAAGGCTGAGGTGGTTGGCCTGGCGCTGGCGTTGAACCGGCCCGTCGCCGACGATGCCCTGGATGTCCTGGCCAAGGTGGGTGGTTTTGAGATAGGCGTTCTGGCCGGGGTGATACTGGGCACGGCCGCGCGCCGACGCGTGGTGGTGCTGGACGGCTTTATTTCCGGGGCGGCGGCCCTGATTGCCCATGGCCTCTGTCGACAGGTACGTGATTACTGTCTGGCCTCCCACCTTTCTGCGGAACCGGGGCATAGAGTAACGCTGGACTATCTCGGGCTGAGACCGCTTTTAGACCTGGAAATGCGTCTGGGTGAAGGCAGTGGCGCCGTTCTGGGCATGGTAGTTATTGAGGCCGCTGCCCGCTGTCTTGCCGAGATGGCGACCTTCGCCGACGCCGGTGTTTCCGAAAAGAAGACGGATGGTGACTAGTCCATGTATTTGCTGACGGCGGTGAGGTTCCTGACCATCCTGCCGGTGGGCAGGCGTTACTTCTCAGGCCAGGAGCTGGCCCGTTCTCAGGTCTTCTTTCCTCTGGTCGGCCTGTTGCTGGGCCTGGTGCTGGCCGGTGCTGACGCCGGCCTTGGTCTTATCTGGCCGACGGCGCTGACCAGTGCCTTTCTTATCGTTGTTCTTCTGGTGCTGACGGGGGCCATGCACCTGGAGGGCTTCCTTGATACCTGTGATGGCCTGGGGGGACGTGACCGGGAGCAACGGCTGCAAATCATGCGTGACCGGCACGTAGGCGCCTTTGCTGTGGCCGGTGGAATCGGCCTTATGCTGCTCAAGTGGGCCGCCGTGTTCGGCCTTCCCCGTATGGCCAGGTTGCCGGTTCTGGTGCTGTTTCCGGCGCTGTCGCGGTGGTCTATGGTTTTAGCATTGGCTGCCTTCCCTTATGCTCGCGAGGAAGGCCTGGGTTTGGCCTTCCACCGATACACTACCTGGCCCCGGGCCGGGATAGCCGCCGGCATTACCATAGTTGCTTCAGTGCTATTAGCCGGCATAGGCGGCGGACTTCTTTTTGTTATCGTCTCTCTAGTTGCCTGGCTGGTGGGGATGGGCATATCCCGTCTTCTGGGGGGGCTTACCGGGGATACCTACGGGGCGATAAATGAAGTAAGCGAGGTGGTGGCGCTGGCGGCCGGTGTAGCCCTCGCCCCGGCGGGGCTGATAGCGACCTTGCCGCAGCTGCTGGGGGCCCGGTAGCCGATGCCGCTGTTCGGTATCGAATGGTCTATCTGGTCGGGGATAGCTGTAATGGTGCTGGCCTTGCTCTGGGATGTTGTCCTTGGTGAGCCGAGGCGCTTTCACCCGGTATCCGGGATAGGGGTTGTTATTGGCTGGCTGGAAAGGAAGGCCCCCGGCCAGGGCAAGGTTAGGCCTTTTCTTTACGGGCTGGGCATGGCGATCCTGCTGCCGGCGGCCTTGGGAGTGGCCGTCTGGTATCTGGGGTGGGGTCTAGTGCGGCTGCATGAGGTTGCCTATCTGGTGGTGGGGACATATCTGTTGAAAAGCTGTTTCTCGGTAAGAGAGCTGGGTCGGGCTGCCCGCGGGGTGGCCGATGAGCTTGAAGCTGTCCATCTGGATAGGGCCAGAGAACGGCTCACCAGCCTGGTCAGTCGGGATACGGTGGGGCTGTCGCCGCAGCTGGCGGCTTCGGCGGCAGTAGAGTCGGTAGCCGAGAACAGCACCGACAGTTTCCTGGCACCCTGGCTGGCCTTCGCCTTGTTCGGGTTGCCGGGGACAGTTGCCTATCGGGCCCTGAATACCATGGACAGCATGCTCGGCTACCATGGCCGTTACGAGTACTTGGGCAAGGCGGCGGCCCGCCTGGACGACTTGGTCAATTTCATTCCGGCGCGTCTGGCGGCGGTACTTATTACCGTGGCCGCCTGGCTACCTGGGTCAAGTGCCAGAAGGGCTGCGCAGACCATGTGGCACCAGCACCGTCGTACCGAAAGCCCCAACGCCGGCTGGACGATGAGCGCCATGGCGGGGGCGCTGGGGGTGGAGCTGCAAAAGGTAGGTCACTATAAACTGGGCCAGCCCGGTAGTCCGGTCGGGCCGATTAAAATAAGACAGGCGGTGGCGGTGATGCACCGGGCGGCGGTGCTGGCCTTCCTGTTAGCGCTGGGCGTTATGGTTATTCGCTATGGCATATTCTAGTCAGATACCAAAGAGGGCAAATCGTCCGTTTCACGGGGGTGTGTCCCTTGCGGAGCTTAATGCCCTGGGGCTGACCCGTGAGGAGGTCATTGACTTCAGCGTCAATATCAATCCGCTAGGGCCACCTCCCGGGGTTGCTGCTGCCCTGAGCCGGGTGAATATAGCTGCCTATCCTGACCCTGAGTGCCGGGAAATCAGGGAGATGATATCCCGGCTGACCGGTGTTTCTCCGGGGCAAATTGTCATTGGCAACGGTTCTACGGAGCTTATTCACCTGCTGGCTCATACCTATTTGGGGAAAGGTAGCCAGGCGCTTATTATGGTGCCAACATTCGCTGAGTATGAGACGGCGGCCAGACTGGCGGGCGCTGGGGTCGTTCTTCAAGAAGCCGTGGAGGAAAATGATTTTATCTGGGATATGTCCGCGGTCTGCCGGGAGGTACGGCACCGGCAGCCTGGGCTGGTGTTCCTGTGCCAGCCCAATAATCCGACCGGTCGGTATCTGGAGCGAGAAGCAGTGGAATCTCTGGCCGAGGCCGCTGGCCAGGGGCTGCTGGTTCTGGACGAGGCCTACATTTCCTTCGTTTACGAGGCTTGGGATAGCTGCCAGCTTCTCAGCCAGGGCAACGTAGTCGTCCTGCGCTCCATGACCAAGGATTATGCCCTGACCGGGCTGAGACTGGGCTATGCCCTCTGCCCGGCTGGTGTTGCCCGCGCCCTCTCGGTCAGTAAGCCGTCGTGGAGCGTGAATGCGGTAGCTCAGGCGGCCGGGTTGACCGCTCTTGCCGACCGGGAACACCTGCTCCGGGGGATAAGCTGTGTCCAGGAGGGCAGGGGCTATCTACATCTGGAGCTCGGGGCGCTGGGGTATAAAGTGCTGCCGTCGGTGGCTAACTTTTTACTGGTCAAGGTTGGTGGTGCCGCCGCCCTGCGTAAGCGGTTATTGAGACGGGGGGTTTGCGTGCGTGATTGCACCTCGTTTGGCCTGTCGGAATACATCCGGATCGGGGTGCGCACTCTACCGGAGTGCCAGCGTCTTTTAGAGGTGTTGCGGGAGGTGAAGTGAAAAAAGAGCTTATCCTAATACTGGGGGGGGCGGGGAGCGGTAAAAGCACCTTTGCGCAGCAACTAGCCCAGCAGAAGGCGGAAAGGGTGCTCTTCGTTGCCACCGCTGAGGCTAAGGACAGCGAGATGGCGATGCGGGTCAGGCGTCACCGCCGCCGCCGTCCCGGGCAATGGCGTACCGTGGAGGAACCCCTGGAGCTTGCCCGGGCAATTGGTGAGGCCGCATCTCACCAGGTCGTTATTGTTGATTGCCTTACCCTGTGGGTTAGCAATCTTCTTCAGGCTAGTGAGGCGCATAAACCGGCCGAGCAAGAGGCTGCCGTCCTTGACGCCGTCCGTGGACTGGCCGATGCCTATGAGAAAGGAGAGGCGACGCTGATTATGGTCAGCAACGAGGTGGGCATGGGTCTGGTGCCCCCTTACCCGCTGGGCCGTATTTACCGGGATATTCTGGGGAGGGTGAACCAGTTGCTCGCCGCCAAGGCCAGCCGGGTGTACCTCATGGTTGCCGGGCTGGCCATCGAGCTCCGGTCGCTGGGCGCAAAGTCGGTCTTGGACCGCGCTTGACACTGCTTCCGGCCTTCATTATAATCCACCTTGTAAACGACTTATTTTTTGTCTTTCCCCAGGGAAAGTACTCGTCTGGCGGGCTCGTAGCTCAGTGGCAGAGCGGTCGGCTCATAACCGATTGGTCGTAGGTTCGAACCCTACCGAGCCCAGAAACAATCACAGCAGCGCAATCACCATGGGTAGAAGCTGGTCACGCACTTGGCTAGCCTTTTCTTGTCGAAAGCTGAGTTAATGACAATATCCAGAGACGTAAGGCAGTCGGTTATTCTGTCAACAATTAAAAAGTGCTCCTGTATATACCTCCTACCTTTCTTGCCTATTCTTTCCGCGGCTCGCTTGTTTTCTAACAGGTATATAATTTTCTGCGCGGTTCTTCGTGGATTTTCGTAAAAGTAGCCCGTGCTGCCTTTCTTGATCTGGAACGGTATACCGCCCACATTACTGGCAATGACTGGCTTTCCTTTCCATAGCGCTTCGGTAACTACAAGGCCAAAGCCCTCTCTAATAGATGGTTGCATTATTATACTCGCTGCCCGTTGAAGGGCATTTACCTCCAAGTAGTTCTCAAGCCTGTCAGACAATGAGAGATTGAGTATGTGAACGTCTTTGTCATCCTTCGTCTTTGAACGTATGTCTTCAATTATCCTCTCACCCTCCGGGTCATCAGAAGCAAATCCGCCAGCTATCACGAGTTGGCAATTCCTTTCCTCTCTTACAATGCGGTATGTGGCTATTGTTCTATCCAATCCTTTCCAGGGGTCGAATCTGCCAATCTGAGTTATCATGGGAACTTCCGGGTCAAGTTCGTATTTGGCAAGTACCCTTGTTATCTCATCTTGACTTAGCTCCCGGTTCTTCTCGGAAAGGGGGTCAATGAAGGGAGGAATAATAAACTTCGGTATCAGCCAGGGCGGGAAGACGTAACGTGATGCTGAGAATATGGCGGCGTCGTAATCCGTGATCCAGTTGTTGAGTAAACTCAATAGACCATTCTGTGACCTTACAGCGGGTTCTATATCTATGTGACATCTCCAGAACCAGCGTTCACCTTCTCTTTTCAAGTACCGGCATAGCAACATCGGTTGAGGGTCATGTATTATCACTATATCTGGGGAATTGTCAACAATATTATTGCCGGCACACTCTAGCAGGTGATTGACGTAAACCTGTTTCATTTCACGGGTAAAGGGCCCCCTCATCCCTTGTAGCAAATTATGAAATCGCTTGGTACATTCGAAGAAGTCCCGATGCCCATTGATGACTTTCCATTCTGCTTCTATTCCCAGTGCATTCAGGAATGGTATTGAGCTATACAACATCTCGGCAACGCCACCACCCTGGGCCGTAGAATTCAACTCCAATACCTTAAGACCTTTTAGCCGCTGAGCTATACCCTGTAGTCTTTCTATTTTTTCTTCAGATATTGTCGCGGAGTATTCTTCTAATGAATGTGCCGAAAAAGAGCGTATGTTCTTCCTTTCACTATAAACGGTTCCATCTGATAGGGTGTATATGTCATTCATTCCAGCAGCATCCTGAGTTGACTACCGTCAAGTACATCCTCCAGTACTTTCTGAAGTTTTTCCATGGCCAACGGGGAAGGTATGGTTTTACCAGATTCCCATCTCTGAACCGTATTTAACGAGACGCCGATATTTCTCGCCAGCTGTTCCTGGGTCCAGCCTTTAAGAAATCGGCATTGTCGGATCTTGTCTGATAATATTGACATACAGAATGTTCTATAACATATGTGGTAACATTTGTCAATAGTTATCGTAAAATATTTTCACTTGCTTTCCGTCAGATCGTGCCGTTGAGGTGCCAAAGAGAGCTATCCATTACCAGTGCCGGACTATAGACAGTTGATCTGTTTTCGAATATAATTCTTCCACATAAGTGGCGACAATTGGAGAGGTTCGTGGAGGATAAGACCATAGAGCAGGAGAAGGCTGCTACCATAGCTTCATTGCGGTCCTTACTCCAACCACATTCCATAGCTGTTGTCGGGGCTTCACGAAGACAGGCAACCATTGGCAACAGACTTTTCCACCACCTGCTCCAGCAGGAATTCAAGGGCGTTGTCTATCCCGTGAACCCGAATACCGAAGCAGTGGCTTCAGTAAAAACGGCCCCCACCGTCCTCGACATATCGGGAGGAGTAGACCTGGCCATAGTAATTATCCCCGCCGACGAAGTCAACCAGGTGATTGAACAGTGTGGGCAGAAGGGAGTGGGCAGCGTTGTGATAATATCAGCTGGCTTTGGAGAGATTGGGGCTGAAGGGAAGAAGAAACAGGATGTGATACTGGAGACATGTCGCCGTTACGGGATGCGCTTGGTGGGTCCTAACTGCATGGGGGTCATCAATGCTAATCCGGAGGTCAGTATGAATGCTACTTTCTCCTCAGTTTTCCCCCGTTTCGGCAACGTTGCCCTGGGCACTCAGAGCGGGGCTCTGGGGCTGGCCATTCTAGAATATGCCAGAGATTTGAACATCGGCCTTTCTACGTTCGTTAGCATCGGAAACAGGGCCGATGTCTCCAGTAACGATCTGCTCCAGTACTGGGTAGAAGACCCGGCTACCGATGTCATCCTCCTTTACCTCGAATCCTTTGGCAACCCGAGGAAGTTTGCCCGTATCGCCCGCAGTATTACCCTCAAAAAGCCAATTGTAGTCGTAAAAAGTGGCCGTACTCCGGCGGGATCAAGGGCGGCTACATCGCATACTGGGGCATTGGCTACTGCCGAAGTAGCTTCCGAAGCGCTATTTGCTCAGACCGGCATGATCCGGGTAGATACCCTGGAGGAACTCTTTGATGTGGCCAACATGCTATCTCACCAACCGATACCTTCAGGAAGGAGGGTGGCTGTACTTACTAATGGTGGTGGCCCGGGCATTCTAACGGCTGATGCCTGCGCGGAGAGGGGCCTGGAACTACCGTCCCTCTCAGACAAGACTCTCTCCGGATTGAAAGGCTTCCTGTCGAGTCGGGCGAGCTTGGCTAACCCGGTAGATATGACGGCTGAGGCTACTGCCGACGAGTATGACCGAGCACTGAGACTGCTAGCGCAGGATGACAATATAGACATTGTTATTGTCATCTTTATTCCACCGATAGTGACACAAGCT
>DUEU01000075.1 GCA_011191985.1 Dehalococcoidia bacterium | reverse complement strand
CATGAGTCGCTGGCCCGGGCCGCCGCCGAGATGGGCACCCTGTGGAACACCGGCGAGGGTGGACTGCATCCCAAGCTATATAAATATGGGAATAACACCATCGCCCAGGTTGCCTCCGGGCGCTTCGGCGTCCAAGCCGATTACCTGGAAGTAGCCCGGGTAGTCGAGATTAAGATTGGCCAGGGGGCCAAGCCCGGCATCGGCGGTCATCTGCCGGGGGAGAAGGTGAGCAGCGAGGTATCACTGACCCGCATGATACCGCAGGGCACCGATGCCATATCACCGGCCCCGCAGCACGATATCTATTCCATTGAGGACCTGGAGCAGTTGATATACGCCCTTAAGGAGGCGACCAACTATACCAAGCCGATATCGGTCAAGATTGCCGCCGTCCACAACTCGGCGGCGATTGCCAGCGGCATGGTCAGGGCCGGAGCCGATATCATCGTCCTTGACGGCATCCGGGGCGCCACCGGGGCGGCACCCAAGGTCATCCGGGATAATGTCGGTATCCCGATTGAACTGGCCTTGGCCTCGGTGGATAGCCGCCTGCGGGAAGAGGGCATACGCAACCGGGCGTCTATCGTTGTCTCTGGTGGTATCAGGAACAGCGGTGATGTGGCCAAGGCGATTGCTTTGGGTGCCGATGCCGTATATATCGGGACGGCGGCCCTCATCGCTCTGGGTTGCCATGTCTGTCAGCAGTGTCACACCGGCAAGTGTGCTTGGGGCATCTGCACCACCGACCTCCGTTTGACCAAGAGGGTCAACCCGGATATTGGTGCCCGCCGGCTGACCAATCTGCTACGGGGCTGGAGTATAGAACTGAAGGATATACTGGGCGGGCTGGGTGTCAATGCCCTAGAGAGCCTGCGCGGCAACCGTCTGCACCTGAGGGGGGTCGGCTTGAGCGATACCGAGCTTGATATTCTGGGAGTAAGGATGGCAGGAAGATAATGACAATGATTAAAGAAGCTTCTGTGGTCAAAGTGAATGCCGATGGTCTGCATTACCGTGAGTTGAATACCAGACTGAGGGAAACGGTCACCAACGGTATCCGGAAGGTGGAACTGCACAATGTTCACGGCCAGCGTTATATCGGTACCGACCTGGACAGGCCGGTGGAAATCGAGATATTCGGCACACCGGGTAATGACCTGGGCGCCTTCATGAATGGCCCGAGGATAACGGTTCGCGGCAATGCCCAGGACGGCTGCGGCAACACCATGAACGAAGGAGAGATAATCGTCCACGGGCATGCAGGAGACATCCTCGGCCTGTCGGCCCGGGGCGGTAAGATATTTATCCGCGAGGATGTTGGCTATCGCGCCGGCATCCACATGAAGGAGTACCAGGACAAGCAGCCGGTGATCGTCATCGGCGGCACCGCCCAGGATTTCCTCGGCGAGTACATGGCCGGGGGCGTTCTCATTCTTCTCGGCCTTAATATTAAGGACAGCAACTATCATAAGGCCCGCTTTATCGGTACCGGTATGCATGGCGGCGTTATTTATATGAGGGGCAATGTCAAAGACTATCAACTGGGCAAAGAGGTCGGGGTAGCCGAACCTGACGAGGATGACCTTAGGGTTATCCGCCGGTTTGTTACCGAGTTCGCCGGCCACTTCGGCTACACTGCCGAGACACTAGTGGACGGTAAATTCAGGAAGCTATACCCGCGCTGGCTCCGGCCCTACGGTCGGCTCTATGCGTACTGATTTAGGTGAGGCAGGTAATGTCACGATTGCTGATAATAGGCCGGGAAAGCGCAGGGCTGGCGGGGCTGGTTTCGGGGCTCGACCGGAACGGCTTCATCTGCTCTGTCATTCCTTATGGCAACGGCATATTAGAAGAAATTTCTACCCGCCGTCCAGACCTTATCGTGGTAGAAATGAATGGTTATATGGCCGGCGGTGGGGTACGGGACTGGCTAAAAGAAGTAAAGCGAGACAGCCGGCTACCCGTCATGGCGCTGATAGCCAGGGATAGACTGGACGGCATTGATGTAAGTCTTGATATAGATGATTTAATCATCAGCCCCGCAGATAACAGGGAACTGGTGTTGAGAATAAAACGACTTCTTAGCAAGAGGAATGGGAACCAGGGCAACGGTGAGCTTATAACATGCGACGGGCTGGTGATAGACCTGGCCAAATGTGAGGTGATGGTTGACGGCAACGTGGTTGACCTCACTTTCAGAGAGTATGAGTTGCTGAAGTTTTTGGCCAGTAACAGAGGCCGTGTCTATACCAGGGACGCCTTGTTGAACAAAGTCTGGGGCTACGACTACTACGGCGGTGACCGGACAGTAGACGTCCATATAAGGCGGCTCAGGAGCAAGATTGAGGACGCCAAACGTACCTTTATTGAGACGGTAAGAAACATTGGCTATCGATTTACCAGCGGCCATGGCCCCCGCATGTAATAACAATTTAACCTGTCTGTAATATGCCGGAAACAATAGTAGGCTATACTGAAATAAAAAAGGGGGTCTGAAATGCCTATTAGTTCCGGTGATACTGCCTGGATACTGGTCTCTTCGGCCCTGGTGTTGCTGATGACCCCCGGCCTTGCCTTGTTCTACGGCGGCATGGCCCGACGGAAAAACCTGCTTTCCACCATCATGATGAGCTTTGCCATCATGGGCCTCATCGGTATCATCTGGGCGCTGTGGGGTTACAGCCTGAGTTTCGGCACTGATGTTGCCAGTTTTATCGGGGGGCTGAATTTCCTCGGTCTCAATAGCGTGGGCATCGAGCCATCGAATACCTACGCCACCTCAGTACCCCACTTGGCCTTTATGGCGTTTCAGGGCATGTTCGCCATTATCACGGTAGCCCTGATTACCGGCGCCGTCGTGGAAAGAATCAAGTTCAGTGCCCTGCTGCTTTTCTCGGCACTGTGGGTAACGTTTGTCTATGCGCCTCTATGCCACTGGGTCTGGGGGGGCGGTTGGCTGGGCAGCCTTGGCGCCCTTGACTTTGCTGGTGGCACCGTTGTCCACATAAATGCCGGCGTCTCGGCACTGGCCCTGGTACTGCTACTGGGTCGGCGAAGAGGCTTCCCCGTCGAGTTGATGGAGGCGAACAACATCCCTATGGTGGCGCTGGGCGCCGGTCTGCTGTGGTTCGGCTGGTTCGGCTTCAATGCCGGTAGCTCCCTGGCGGCCAACGGCCTGGCGGCTAATGCCTTTGTTACCACCAACCTTTCCGCTGCCGCGGCCGGTTTCACTTGGATGGTAATAAGCTGGTTGCACCGTCGTCCCAGCCTGCTCGGCACCGTTACCGGCGCCGTCGCCGGGTTGGTAGCCATAACCCCGGCCGCCGGTTTTGTAACGCCGCTGGCGGCCATCCCGATAGGGATTGTAGTTTCTATAGTCGGCTACTACAGCATAGTACTGGTTAAAAATAAACTGGGCTTCGACGACTCTCTGGATGTTTTCGCTGTTCACGGTATGGGTGGCATCTGGGGGGCCTTGGCTACGGGGATCTTCGCCAGCTCGGCGGTCTCCGGGATACCCGGACTGTTCGAGGGAAATGGCGCTCAGGTGCTGACACAGTTTGTCGCCGTTATCGCTGTAGCAGCCTTTGCCTTTGTCGTTACATGGGTATTGGGCAAACTGGTTGATGTTACTGTTGGCCTGAGGGTAGGACAGGCGGAAGAATCGATCGGTCTGGACCTGTCGCAGCATGGCGAAAGGGCTTACGGAGGACTGCTGCGATGAAAAAGATAGAGGCCATTATCCGCGAGGACAGGTTAGAAGCCGTGAAAAAGGCGCTGGAGGAGCACAGCTATTTCGGGATGACGGTTAGCGAAGTGAGCGGCCGTGGCAAACAGCGGGGTATTCCATTACAATGGCGGGTGGGGGAATACCGGGTGGATTTACTGCCCAAGCTTAAGATTGAGCTGGTCGTCCTGGATGAGGACGTTTCGATAGCGCTCGATGCCATTGTCCATAACGCCCGGACGGGAGAGGTCGGTGATGGTAAGATATTTGTTCTGCCAGTGGAGAAGGTAATACGGGTCAGGACAGGGGATAGTGATGAGGACGCGATATAAATGGACTGGAGAGGGAGATATGTGAACCGAGGATTGAAAATAAAGTGAAAATCTGGTATACAGGATTAGACGAAGGAGGTAATAAATGACCGGTAGAAGCAGGGAAGAGGCAAAAGAATATGTCCTGAAGACAGCCAAAGAACACGATGTAAAATTTATCAGGCTATGGTTTACCGATATCCTGGGCATACTTAAAAGTTTCGCCATCACCGTTGAGGAACTTGAGGGGGCTCTCGAGGAAGGCATGGGCTTTGATGGTTCGTCCATCCAGGGGTTCGCCCGGATTGACGAAAGTGACATGGTGGCCATGCCCGACCCCGATACCTTCCAGCTGTTGCCCTGGCGACCGCGTGAGCACCGCGCCGTGTCCCGTATGTTCGCCGATATCTTGAGACCCGGCGGTAAGCCTTTCGAGGGCGACCCGCGGTATGTCTTGAAACAAAACCTGAGGCGGGCGGCCGACCTGGGCTATACCTTCTATGTCGGGCCGGAATTGGAGTATTTCTACTTTCGTGACTCTAAGGGGACTGAGCCACTGGACCAGGGGGGCTATTTCGACCTCACTCCGCTGGACGCCGCTATCGAGATGAGGAAGGAGACCGTGCTCCAACTGGAAGAGATGGGCATCGGTGTCGAATACTCTCACCATGAGGTAGCCGCCAGCCAGCACGAAATAGACATGAGGTATACCGATGCCCTGACCATGGCGGATAACGTCATGACCTATCGCCTGGTGGTGAAAGAGGTAGCCATTAAGTTCGGCGTGTCAGCCACCTTTATGCCCAAGCCGGTCTATGGCATCAACGGCAGTGGTATGCATGTCCACCAGTCGCTTTTTAAGGGTGATAAGAACGCCTTTTTCGATGCCAAGGACCCGTATCACCTTTCCAAAGAAGCCAAGAGCTATATTGCCGGGCTGCTGAAATATGCTCCCGAGATTACCGCCGTCTGCAACCAGTGGGTCAATTCCTACAAACGGCTAGTACCAGGCTACGAGGCACCGGTATACCAATCCTGGGCGCGCAGAAACCGCTCCGACCTGATACGGGTACCTGAGTACCGGCCCGGCCGGGAGAAGGCTACCAGGATAGAGTTCCGTTCCCCGGACCCGGCCTGTAATCCCTATCTTGCCTTCAGCGTGATGCTGGCCGCCGGATTGGAGGGTATTAAAAATGGTTACGAACCACCGGCCCCGATAGAAGAAAATGTGTACGAGATGTCCGCTGAAGAGAGAAAAAAGCGGGGAATAGGCACCCTGCCCGCCAGTCTGCTGGAAGCAATACAGCTAACCGAAAACAGCAAAGTGGTGCGGGAGGCGCTCGGTGACCATGTCTTCGAGGCCTTTATCCAGAATAAAAAGATTGAGTGGGACGAGTATCGTTCCCAGGTAACCGAATACGAGCTTAACAGATACCTACCCATACTTTAGGTAGAGGATAGGCAGCTATGTTGCAGCAAACCAGTGCGCGGTGTCTGCGCATCGGGCTGGCACAGCTCAACACCACGGTGGGCGATTTTGCCGGAAACAGGCGGAAAATCATCAAGGCTACCCGCCAGGCCCAGTCCCTGGGGGTAGACCTGCTGGCTTTTCCGGAACTTGCCATCTGCGGCTATCCGCCTGAAGACCTGCTTTTCAAGCCGCAGTTCATTGCCGAGAACTGGCGCTCTCTGGAAAGGGTCGTGGCGGCCTCGACCGGCATTACCATCGTGGTCGGCTTCGTTGACGCCAGGGAAGACATCTACAATGCCGCGGCTATAGCCTACGACGGCCGGCTGGCAAGCGTGTACCACAAGATATTCCTGCCCAACTACGGCGTCTTTGACGAGAACCGCTATTTCCGGGCTGGAAGACAGCGTCCGGTCTATACCATCGGTGGCGTTGGTGTCGGCGTCAACATCTGCGAGGATATCTGGTACGAGGCAGGCCCGGCCACTATCCAGGCTTTAGCCGGGGCTGAGGTTATTGTCAACATAAGCGCCTCGCCATATCACTTGGGCAAGGGAAGTAACCGGGAAAGAACGGTGGCCACCCGCGCTGCCGACAACGTGGCCATCTTTGCCCTTTGCAACCTGGTAGGTGGGCAGGACGAGCTGGTCTTTGACGGCAGCAGTGTGGTGCTGGACGAGAAAGGACGACTGATAGCCAGAGGGAAACAGTTTGAAGAGGACCTGGTAATCGCCGACCTGGATATTGAGTCAGTGTTTCGGGCACGACTTCACGACCCCAGGTGGCGGAAGAAGACTCTCGTCAATGGCGGTCCAGAAAAAGACGATGGCGTGAGGGTTATGATATCTAAAGGGCCGCTCAGCAGCGAAAAACCGGCGCTGACGCCAAGAACGGTCGAGATGCTGGGTTTTCCGGGCGAGGTCTATGAAGCCCTGGTAATGGGCACCCATGACTATGTTACCAAGAACGGTTTTAAGAAGGTGCTGATAGGTCTTTCCGGTGGAATTGATTCCAGCCTGGTGGCAACCGTTGCTATCGATGCCCTTGGCAGGTCAAACGTGGTCGGCGTGGCCATGCCTTCAAGGTACTCCTCGCCGGGCAGCTTATCAGATGCCGAAATTCTAGCCGAAAACCTGGGCATAAAAATGCTCACTGTCCCGATAGAGAAAGTGTTTCAAGCCTATCTGGGTGCGTTGGCCCAGGCCTTTAAGGGAACCGAGTCCAACGTGGCGGAGGAGAACATTCAGGCTCGCATCCGGGGCAACATCCTGATGGCGCTATCCAACAAGTTCGGCTGGCTGGTGCTGACCACCGGTAACAAGAGCGAGATGGCCACGGGCTATACGACGCTGTATGGGGATATGGCCGGTGGCTTTGCCGTCATAAAAGATGTGCCCAAGACAATGGCCTACGAGCTGGCTAAATATCGTAACTTGCTGGCGGGACGGGAGTTGATACCGACTGCAATCATAGACAAATCCCCGTCGGCGGAATTAAAGCCCGACCAGATGGATAGCGATACCCTGCCGCCGTATGAAATACTTGACCCGGTGTTGCAGGCCTACGTGGAGGATGATAAAAGTATCGAGCAGATCATAGCTGCGGGAACCGACGAAAAGGTTGCCCGACGTACCGCTAGGCTGGTAGACAACAGTGAGTACAAGCGCCGTCAGGCACCGCCGGGGGTCAAGATAACGCCTAGGGCCTTCGGTAGAGACAGGCGGTTGCCGATAACCAACCGTTTTAACGAAGGCAATGAAGCTACCGAGTAGCAAAGTGCCCCGAAATATGGGGCTCTCTTTTTCCATTCTTACTTTTTATAATAAAAATGAGTGTCTTTAATCCCCTTAACCCGGGATAAACCCTCAATTGTCATAGTTTGGTAACTTTTTCTGTCCCCATTTTATAACTTTTAAATTGGTTGCCGTCTAAGATTTCCGGTAAGAACATTGCGAACTGTGATTTTTATCAATGTCAAGGGCGTGGGGGTAACTTTTGATGTTGATAGTGATGTTTGAAAAGTGTAATAATCGCTGATAAAAGGGGTTCTGTTTCCCTCAATTAAAAAGGAGGAAAAATGTACGAGAAAGTCTTGGTACCGTTGGATGGCTCAGAACTGGCAGAGTGCATTCTGCCTCACCTGGAATCTATTGCCAAGGGATGTGGAGTGAAAAGTATTGTTTTTCTGCGAGCTGTCGAGCCGGTTCATCTGCCAGTAGGCACTATATCTGATGGCGGGGAAGTCTTTACCGAACAAGATGCAGCACGGGTTCGAAACCAGGCAGACCAGGCTAATAAAGAGAGCGCTAAAAATTATCTAGACCAGGTGGCGAGCCGGACCAAATATGATGGAGTCACTAACTACACAGAAATTGTAATTGGAAAAGCGGCTGACAGCATTGCTGAATATGCCGCCAGGAATGAAGTGGACCTTATCATTATCGCGACTCACGGACGCTCTGGGATAAGTCGCTGGGCTTTGGGGAGCGTAGCGGACCGGGTCCTGAGTTCTGCCTGTGTGCCTGTTCTAATGGTAAGAGCGCCGGGGTGCGTACCTGGTATTTAGGTAAGGAGATAAGCCCTGCTCCCTAGCGATACCGACTTGAATCTCACCGAGATAATGCTGGGCAGCAATGCCGGCAAACAATCAATTGACCGCTTACTTGAACAGGCTGCCCACTTTATTGCATTTTGTGAGAAGTTTTCACCTGATTATACGCGTATTACAATTGCAACACTCTTTTAGCCGTGATAAAATGCAAAAGCCCACCTAAGCGTAACGGCCATATCAAGGCATTATGATCAGCCCAAGATTTATCAGACAAATTAGAACGCTTGGAGCTCGTAGAGGAGGTTAAGGTGAATCTAAATCTGGAAGGTAAAGTAGCCATAGTGACGGGAGCGGCCCGAGGCATGGGTCGGGCCACGACTCTCACATTCGCCAGGGAAGGGGCAAATGTTGTTATCGACGACATAGACCTGGAAGCGGCCAGACTCGTGGAGGAGGAAGCCAGAGCTATAGGTGCCCAGGCTATTGTGGTCAGAGCAGACGTGACAAAACCTGATGAAGTCAGGCAAATGGTTAATGATACACTGGCCAAATTTGGCAGGCTGGACATTCTGGTCAACAATGCCGGTATCCTGTATGTTAATGGCAAGCCAGCGGACCGTAAATTTTTCAAGGATACCACAGAAGAGGAGTGGCCTGCCGAAATAGATATTACACTCTACGGAGTGTTGAATTGCTCCAGGGCGGCCATTGAGCCAATGCTACGCCAAAAAAGTGGCAGCATTATTAACATCGCCTCTGACGCCGGCAGAGGGGCTATGCCACGAGGCACTGTTTATGGTGCCGGGAAAGGTGGCTGCGTTGCCTTTACCAGACATCTGGCATTAGAACTCGGCCAATCGGGCATAAGAGTGAATTGTGTGTCGCCGGGGGTAATAAGAACGACAAGAATCGAGGCAATTGAGTCGGGGGCTAAATTAAGTCCAGAGGCAACTGAGGCGCATAAGGTGCTTGAGCAGTTAGCCCAAAAATCACCTTTGGGTAGAATCGGAAATCCGCAAGAAATTGCCAACGTAGTAGTGTTCCTAGCTTCGGACGCCAGCAGCTACGTAACTGGCCAAACAATAAGTGTGAATGGTGGAGATCTTATGCCTTGAAAGAGACTAGCCAAGAGGAGGGATAATGCCCAGCGGAAGTTAAACAAGACAAGGGGCACAGTCTAGAACTGATAGAGGAGGGCAAAGTGAATCTGAATCTTGACGGGAAAGTGGCTGTAGTGACCGGAGCCGCTCAGGGCATGGGTCGAGCCATAGCTCTAACCTTCATTAAAGGAGGGGCCAGTGTTGTTGCTGCTGACATAGATTTGGAAGCGGCCAAACTCGTGGCGGAAGAGGCCAAAGCGCTGGGCGCTCAGGCTATTGCCGTCAGGGCAGATGTGACCAAGAGCGAACAGGTTGCTGAGATGGTGAAGTCAGCACTGGAAGGGTTCGGGAAAGTTGACATATTAGTCAACGTAGTTGGTGGAAGTGGGCGACTAAAGGGAAGGAAATTATACTTATTCCGAGAGTCCACTGAGGAAGACTGGGACTCTGCCATCAGCCTCAATCTTAAAGCAACAATGATTTGCACTAAAGCGGTGCTAGATCACATGATAGAGAGAAAGAACGGCCGGATTATCAACATTTCATCAGTTTCGGCGTTGGCCGGTAATATCGGCATGGTTGACTACTCGGCCGCCAAGGCGGGGGTAATAGGCTTTACGGTAGCTCTGGCCAAGGAGGTCGGCCCCTACAACATAACGGTAAACTGCATCCTGCCGGGGCCAACGGAGACCCCGGGCATGAAGGAGTTGAATTTGCCACCGGAGAGTCTAGAAGAAATGGGAAGGCGCACCTATCTAGGCAGAGTGGGAAAGCCCGAGGATATAGCCAATATGGCCATTTTCCTTGCCTCGGATGGGGCCAGTTTCATAACCGGCCAAAGCTACGCAGTATGCGGGGCACGTAACCTGGCATGAGGGTCTTGCTTGCATTCGCGTACCACTTTTTTACATAAGCCTTTGCTTGGGGCAGACAACCAGGTCCGCCCATTTTTATGCAGGTAATATCAAATCTTTACAATATATAGTACAAGGAGGTCTGAAATGTTGCCACTCGATCTCAGTAACCAGGTAGCCATTGTTACCGGCGGCGGAGTTGGAATAGGACGGGCCATCTCCCTGGAGTTGGCCAGAGCCGGGGCTGATGTGGTGATTGGCAGTCGAAAACCGGAGAACATGGCAGAGGTGGCTGAAGAGGTCAAATCACTGGGCAGGCGTTCTTTAGCAGTAGTCACTGACGTTGCCGTACCGGAGCAGGTAGATAACCTGGTGCAACAAACGGTAGACAAGCTTGGTGGCATTGATATTCTGGTAAACAATGCCGGGTTTTCTTATTTTGGACCACCAGAAGAGATTAAAGTTGAGGAATGGGATGCCGTTATTGACGTGAATCTCAAGGGACCTTTTCTCTGTTGCCGGTCAGTGGGCAGGGTAATGATTGAACAAAAAAGGGGAGGGAAGATTATCAACATCGCCTCTCGGGCCGGGCTGGCCGACTCTCCAAACGCGGTTCACTATGGGGCAGCCAAGGCAGGACTTATTAACTTAACCAAGTCTTTGGCTTTGTCGTGGGCGAAGTATAAGATATATGTCAATTGCATTGCCCCTGGTCTGATCAAGACTGAGGGCATGATTGCGTCGCTGAAAATGACACCAGAAGTTGAACAAGGAATGGCGAAAGGGTTACCAGTGGGGCGCCTCGGCAGTCCTGAGGATATAGCCTACATGGCAGTATTCCTTGCCTCTAAGGCATCAGACTTTATCACTGGGGAGACCGTTGCGGCCTGCGGTGGCCCGGCGTGTTTTGTATCACGGTGATGCAGCGCTCCAAAATGGAGTAACATCTTTACATAAATCAGTCACATATTGGGGAGCCCCAGCCTTTTTGACGCCGATCTGCTGAAGAGGATAGTATGACGTTAGGGGCTGGCCAATACCGAATACCGGGGTACAGTTTTTTCGCGGGCAGCAGTTGGCATCTGCCGGAGTGAAATGAGTAAGTGTAACTCGAAACAGTATGAAAGTGATGTGATGGTCGTACCGACGAGCTGTCTGCATAACTGCGGTGGGCGCTGTCTGCTTAGGGTACATGTCAGGGATGGCGAAATCATCCGGGTAGAGAGTGATAATGGAGCGGAGCCCCAGCTGCGCGCTTGTGCCCGAGGCCGTTCCTACCGGAAGAGGCTCTATGCGCCAGACAGACTTAAATATCCGATGCGTCGTGTTGGGGAGAGGGGAGAAGGCAAGTTCGAGCGTATATCATGGGAAGAAGCTTTGGACAAAGTGGCTTCTGAGATGCTGAGAATAAGGGATGCTTACGGCAACTCAGCCATCTTACTCTTGGCTGGCAGCGGAAATGCCGGAGGAACAATCCATGGCCCAGGTCCGGTAAAACATATGCTTGCTGCTTTTGGTGGTTTCACCAACACCTGGGGGGTTCCCTCCTTTGAAGGCACCATCTTTGCTTCTCTGGCTACCTATGGGACACCGAATACGGGCAACAGCGAGGATGACTTTTTAAACTCCCGCATGATTATCATGTGGGGCTGGAATCCAGCCGAGACCATACAGGGTCAGATTACTAATCCTTACCTCGCTCGAGTTCGCGAACAGGGAACCAGAATTGTGGCCGTCGATCCGCGCTATACTGATTCCGCCGCCCTCTTTGCCCAGCAATGGATTCCCACTCGTCCGGGTACCGATGTGGCCATGCTGATAGCCATGGCCCACGTCATTATCACCAGTAACCTTCAGGACCAGGCTTTTATCGATAGATACACGATTGGCTTTAACCAATACCGGGACTATGTCCTCGGCGTTGAAGATGGTGTGCCCAAGACGCCGCAGTGGGCTGAGGCGATTACAGGCGTGCCGGCCACGGTCATTGCTGACCTGGCGCATGAGTACGCAACAAGCAAGCCAGCGGCTCTGGTGTTTGGCCTGGGCCCGGCCCGCTCTGCTATGGGTGAGCAGTGTGCCCGGGCGGCCAATGTGCTCACCGTCATCACCGGCAATGTTGGCATCCACGGTGGTTATGCCTGTGGGGCGATGTTTTATGATGCGGGAGGGAGAACTCGGCGTCGAAGACCGGCCGAATCGAGGAATCCGGTGGAACAGGGAAGACCGCCAATCAGGAGTGCCCTATACAAACTGGAGGAAGCTCCTGTCCCCAACACGGCCCAGATACACGGCAACAAGGCTTATGACGCCATACTGAAAGGTCGTAGTGGCGGCTATCCCGCTGATATCAAGATGGTTTACGTAGTGGCTGACAACCCCATCAACCAACGAGACAATGTTTCCAAGGCGGTTAAAGCCTTTCGCTCCCTGGAGTTTGTAGTGGTACATGAGCAGTTTATGACCGCCACGGCCAGCTTTGCCGATATCCTGCTACCGGTGAATACTTTCATGGAACGCGGTGACATTGCTTCATCACCACAAGCTCACTTTTACCTTCCAGGTATCATTGAGTCCCGCTACGAGTCAAAGTCGGACTGGGAAATATGCCGGGAGCTCTCCAAGAAGCTGGGTATATCTGAGACCTTTGGCGATAAAACAGAGGATGAGCTGCTGGACCAGACTGCCCGGGCCAGAGGTCTCGACTACAAGGTTTTGAAACGCGACGGTTTCATCAAGACCAATTGGTCGGAGCCGATTGTCGCCTTCAAGTCACAGATAGAGGACCCGGAAAACAACCTTTTCCCCACCAGGTCAGGCAAGATAGAGATTTATTGCGAGCACATAGCGGAGATGGACAATCCTCTGCTGCCCCCCATACCCAAATATGTCAACCACTGGGAGAGCTTCGATGACCCTCTTGTGGCTAGGTACCCTCTGCAACTAATCACGTCACACTACAAGTTGCGCACCCACTCCATCTATTTCAACATTCCCTGGCTCAAGGAAATTGAGCCACATTCTATCTGGATTAATACTGCCGATGCTCAGGCCAGGGGTATCAGTGATGGCGACCTAGTGGATGTCTACAACGACCGCGGGAGAATACGTATACCGGCTAGGGTCACCGAGCGCGTTATGCCGGGAGTGGTTAACCTTTATCAGGGCGCTTGGTATATCCCTGATGAGAACGGTGTGGATCGCGGTGGCTGCGCCAATATGCTGACAAAAGACGAGCATTCACCCGGTGGTGCGTATCCTTTCAATACCGCCCTAGTTCAGGTTGAGCTGGCTCCTCAGGGATAAAGGGAGTTGTGTAATGACCCGAATGGGTTTCTAACATCGCAAGCCTCCTGCGCTGAATCTTGGCCAGACACTGGCGAACATAATCGGTCAGAGGTCATGCAAGAGACTGACGGCAGTGAGATCCTAGGATATTTAAGGCCTAGAGATGTAACTGAGTTACTATAGCTAGTGGTTTATTTGCATAATTGGTTTATAAAATAGAAATATCAGTCTAATTATTGACAATGTTTGAAGGCCAGTGTATCATTTCGATAACAATTTATTTTCTTTCCCTTCATCCGCTGACGAAGTTCATTGCCAGGAAGGAGGTTAGCATGTAAATAAATATTATCGGTTAGAAGATGCCAGTAATACTTGGAGAGGAGGACACAAGTAAGTGAAAAGACTGTCGATTTTGTTTTCAGTTACCATTGTTGCCTTGTTAGTGATTAGTTGTCTCGTTTCCTGCACGGCAAAACCGGGGAAGCCCGTCATTCTGAGGTGGCAGGATGCGGGCGCGTCGCCGGACCAGGAGGCGGTACTAAAGGCCGCCGCTGTAAGGTTTAATGATCGCATCGGCGATAAATGCACCCTTGAGTATCACAGTTCCGGAGAACTGGTCCAGATGATGGAGATGTTTGATGCGGTGAGAGAAAATGCCATCGAGATGGGCTGTTATCCGATGGCCCCGTTTGCCGGTGTTGAGCCGACGTTCAACATGATGAACGCGCCCTTCTGGATTAACAGCATTGAGGCCCATGTGGACACCTTCGATAAAATGGTGCCTAAATATAGTGAAATAATGGAGGCGAAGTATAACCAGAAGTTATTGGGCGGTTTTTGTGCTGCTCCCCTGGAAGTGGCCGCGACCAGGCCGCTAAGGACGATGGAGGACTGGAAGGGTCTACTATGTCAGACTTTGGACCCCGGCACCACGGCCATCATCGAGTCACTTGGCGGCTCTCCTGTCCCCATACCGTTTATTGAGGCTTACCCGTCGCTGCAGAAGGGAGTGGTAGAGGCCACCATACAGGCCACCAACTTCACACTGGGCATGAAGCTATATGAGGTTTGTACTAATCTCACGGTCTGCACTTTGTCGGGCCCCAGCATGGTGATGACAGCTATTAACCTGGATACATGGAATTCCTTACCCAAGGATGTCCAGGATGTCCTGGCTGAAGAGATGCAGCGGGTCACCGAGGAGGAAAAGGCCGTAGCCATAGCGATGGTCCACGATGCCCCGAAGGCGTTAGCTGACCTTGGAGTGGATGTCTATTACTTGCCCAAGGCAGAGCGGGATAAGTGGAAAGCGGCTCTGCGTCCATATAATGAACAGCTTGTAGCTGGCTTGGGGGAATTCGGCCAGGAGGCGGCGCAGATTTTCGACGAATCCAATAGCAAGTATCCTTATCCTTGGTAGACTTCAGGCAACGGCTACAGACCCGTGGTTTAGCAGTTGATGCGTGTTAGAAAATTAGTATTGGAGTAGTGATGCCATTGTTCAGGGAAAAATGGCAGGCTGTGTCACGCTTTATGGAACGGGCCAGCTCCCTTGGTTTGCTGGTTAGCGGAGTTTTGATAATGCTGATGGGGATGGCTGTTACCTACGGCGCAACCAGGCGATATTTCTTCGACAACCCGGAGCAGTATTCCGGCGAAGCCAGTACAATACTTTCGGTGGCGGCGGCGGCTTTTGCCATCTTCGGTGTGCAGTGGCTTCGCCGGAATATCAGGGTTGATTTCCTGGCCAGCCGCTTTCCTCAAGTCGTCCAGGGCATCCTGCTTGACATTGTCTGCCCTATCTTGGCTCTTTTTTTCGCGGTCGTAGTCACCTGGCATAGCTGGCGGGCTGGTTTGTACGCATTGCGGGTGGGCGAGGTGAGCACGTCGTCTTGGGCAGTAATCTTATGGCCGGTGAAAATGTTGGTACCGGTTGGTTTTGGTCTGCTTTGCCTCGTGCTTTTAGCTCAACTTTATTACGGCATTATTTCGCTCAAAGAAAGGACAGTGAAGGTGAAACAGTAGTGCGACCTGGCGTTGCACTGGTTTCTGTCTCTGCTGGAAGAGTATTGTTATGGATCCGGCAATAGGGGGCATTTTATGTGTCTGTCTACTTTTACTCTTCATGATGTTGGGGATACCGATAGTCTTTTCACTGGGATTCACCGCCTTGGGTGTTGGGTTCCTTGTTTACGGAAGCAGTGTGTTTGTCAAGGCGGGCTGGACCTCCTTTTACGTCTGGTTTGATATAAACTGGCTCCCGCTGCCACTTTTCGTGCTGCTCGGCTCAATTATTGCCGAAACCACCATGGGTACTGACATTTTCAGCGCCGGCCGGAAGTGGCTATCTCGTGTCCCTGGAGGGCTAATCGCCTCCGGTATCATTGGTGAAGCGGTCATGGCGGCAGCCCTGGGTACCAGTACCGCCTGCATACTGGTAGTGGGTCAGGCGGCCGACAAAGAATTCAAGAGACACAATTATGACCGGGGACTCAGCCTCGGGGCATTGTTGGCCGGGGGTGTTCTTGGCCCACTAATACCCCCCAGTGCCACGATGATTATTTACGCTATTTTAATAGATGTATCTATCGGCCGGCTTTTCATTGCGGGAGTGATACCCGGTATTATGTTGGCTGTCTTGCTCTGCGCCACCGCCGTGCTGATTTGCTGGCGGCGGCCCCAACTGGCTCCCCCGTTAGGAGAGGTTAGCTGGCGAGAGAGGTTCAGTTCCCTCAGTAGAATCTGGTCGGTTGTGGTGGTGATAATGGCCGCTCTTGGTTCGATTTACGCGGGAGTGGCGACCCCCACCGAGGCCGCCGGAATGGCCTGTGTAGTTACCCTGATTATAGGTATCGCCGTTTTTCGCCTTCGCTGGTCCGGTTTGCGCCGGGCACTGGAGGGGGCCGCGGTCATTACCGGGATAATTATGTTTGTCTTGGTTGGGGCTTCATTATTCTCTTACGTTGTGGGCAGTGCCAACGTAGGCCAGCTTTTATACAATATCGCCGAGTCCGTAGCCGTATCCCCATGGCTGGTTATTGTAATGATAAATGTTATTATTCTGGCTTTGGGATTCATTATAGACCCGTTGACCATCACCTTTCTGACCGTACCTGTCTTGGCACCGCTAGTCATTGCCCTGGGTTTTGACCCCATCTGGTTTGGGGTAGTGTTCGTCGTCAACACGCAAATAGGGCTCATTACACCACCGATGGCGTTAGACTTATTTACGGCGAGGACATACTTTGAAGTCCCAACCGGTGACCTAATTCGTGGTGTTGTGCCTTTCCTGATTGTGGCGGTGGTGTTTTTAGCTATTATTATCGCCTTCCCCGAAGTAAGTCTCTGGCTGCCTGGCCTGATGATAGGCAGGTAAACTGTCAGCGACGTGAGATAGTTCATAGCGCACCCCAAAAAGGGGATTAGGCGACAGCCCACTGAAGGGCAATGATAACAATACCGTGCGCGCGGAACTCAGACGGCAGTGAGCGTTCCTGAGAGGTTATCTTGAGTGCTTGATGGCGAATAAGTCCGGTCGCTGGGTGAGTTGCTGAACAATTGAACGACACACAAAACACATTAGGGAGGAAACCATGATAAATAAACAGATGTTTCAATTTCCGATAACCTATACCATACCAATAAGACGGATAGCCATCGGGTGGGGGGTTCACGAGACGGTTGCCGACGAATGCAAGGCGGTCAACATTAAAAAGGCGCTGATTACAACCACCGGTTTAAAGGGAACCGGTATTGTCGATGAAATTAATCAGATTCTCACCACGAATAGTGTTGCCACGGAGATTTATGACAAGATAACATCCAACCCTAGAGACTACGAGGTGATGGAAGCTTATAATGTCTTTAAGAATGCTGAGTGCGATGGGGTGGTTTCCGTTGGCGGCGGCAGTTCACACGATTGTGGCAAAGGGCTTCGTCTTGTAGCTGCAAACGGTGGAAGAGACATCTGTGAATTTGCTTCGTTTATAGACCCACCCTGGATGGAAGAGGTTAAAAAGTATAAGCCAGTTACCATACCGCAGGTCTCGGTTAATACCACGGGCGGTACGTCGGCAGAGTCTTCCGGTGCCGCCGATATTTTAAATACGAAACTCCGGATCAAGATGGGGATTCTTGTGCCAGGGATGGAACCCACTGCCGCACTTGTCGACCCTTTGCTAGTCAGGTTAATGCCGCAGAATATCGCTGCCTGGACAGGATTCGATGTTCTTTCGCATGCATTCGAGGCATTTCTGTCTAGGATAGGTTCTCGACACACCTCGGCAATAGCGTTGGGGATGATTAAACTGGTGGCCGAAAATCTTAGAGAGTTTGTTTACAACCGGATGAACCATGTGGCCTGTGAAAATATGTGCTGGGCAGAGAATATGGCGGTTGCTTGCCTCCACTTCGGTGGAGGTCCGGGCATTGTACATGGGCTCGGGCGTCAAATTGCGGCGTTAACTGACTGGCATCATGGTCTCGGTAATGCTGTCATCACCATCCCGTTGGAAAGGTATAACGAAGCAGCGTGCCCTGACAAATTTGCCGAGATGGCCAGAGCCATGGGGGTTGATACCCGGGGCATGACCAATATGCAAGCCGCTGACAAGTGGCTCGACGAAATGGAAAGGCTACTGGCCGATTTGAATATCAAGACTGGACAACTGAGTGAGCAGTTCGGGCTAAAGCAAAAGGATCTGGAACATATTGTAGCTTCGTATGAAAATGATGTGTGTCAAATAGGAAATCCGAGAGATTACAGCCGTGAGGAGTGCTTCGAGCTATTAGAAGGTATGTTGTAGAATCCTGAATAGTATATATCGGGCGGCTACACTAGTATTCTTAGCGAGGATAATCTGTGCCCAGAATTATGGTAGCGGGAGGTGGGCTTGACTGCTGGAAAACAAGTGAGCCCGGTCGCTGGGTAAGTTGCTTAAAATGGTAACGCAGAATGCATAAGGGGGAAATACCGTGATAAATAAACAGATGTTTCAATTTCCGATAACTTATACCCTCCCATTAGCCAGGATCGCCATTGGGTGGGGGGCCCACGAGACGGTCGCTGATGAATGCAAGGGCGTCAACATTAAAAAGGCGCTGATTGTAACTACCGGTTTGAAGGGGACCGGTATTGTCGACGAGATTAAACAGATTCTGACCACAAACGGTGTTGCCGCAGAAATCTATGATAAGGTAACATCCAATCCTAAAGAACATGAGGTGATGGAAGCTTATAATGTCTTCAAGGACGCTGAGTGCGACGGTGTAGTCTCTGTTGGCGGTGGCAGCTCGCACGACTGTGGCAAAATGCTGCGTATTGTGTTCGCCAACGATGGACAAAACATTTGCGACTTTGCTGCCTATATAGACCGCCCTTGGACAGAAGTAGCCGCAAAGTCGAAGCCACCCACCATACCACAGGTCTCTGTTAATACCACCGGCGGCACGGGGGCCGAGGCTACAGCAGCGGCAATGGTTACCAGTAAGAAACACCGGGCTAAGCTGGGGATGCTTATGCCGGCGCTGGCGCCCAATATAGCGCTGGTCGACCCCTTACTAATCAGGTTAATGCCGCAAAATATTGCTGCTTGGACGGGATACGATGCTTTTGCGCATGGATTCGATTCGTTTCTATCCAGGATACAGTCACAATACACTTTAGCCATATCGCTGTGGACTATTAAACTGGTGGCCGAAAATCTTAGAGAGTTTGTTTACAACCGAATGAACCAGGTGGCCTGTGAAAATATGTGCTGGGCAGAGAATATGATGGTTGCGGGCTTGCACTTGGGTGGAGGTGCCGGCATTGTCCATGCGATCGGGCATCAAATCGGGGCATTAACTGATGCTCATCACGGTCTTCTCAACGCGGTTGTGACGCTGCCACTGCAAAGACATAATGAAGCTACCTGTCCGGAGAAGTTTGCCGCAATGGCCAGGGCGATGGGGGTGGATACCCGGGGCATGACCAAGATGCAGGCCGCCGACAAGTGGTTCGATGAAGTGGAAAGACTACTGGCCGATTTAAATATAAAGACGGGGCACTTGCATGAGCAATTCGGCCTTCAGGAGAAGGATTTAGACCATATAGTGAAAATATGCTCCAATGACTGGTGTAGCGAAGGAAACCCGAGGGCTTTTGACTATAATGAGTATCTCGCACTATTAAAAAGCATGTTATAGGTACGAATATTTAGCGTTTGGTGGAATTTCAAATTGGTCGAACGCAGGGTTTGTTGAGGACTGGCGGAGAGGGCTGTTTTTAAGGAGGAGGGGACCGATGAAGGTCGAAAAAATAGACCATGTACATTTAATCGTCAAGGATATAGAAGAAACGTTGCGCTCCTATGAGAAAGTACTCGGCTTAACCCCGTGGAGTCTCGGAATCAAAGATATGCCGAGTGCCCGACAAACAATGCTTGCCCCTAAGGACGGGGCCCGGATTGAGCTCATAGAGCCAAAATCTGAGGCGAACCGCTTTTATAAATTGTTAAAGGAGCATGGCGAGGGAGTCTATGGCATATCTATTTTAATAGATAATTATGATGAAGAAGTTAAGAAGCTGAAGGAGAACGGGGTTCCCTTAGAGGAGACAAGTGCATCCCTGTTCCCTGACCACCCGTTCCGGTTAGCCTGGGTGCCACCTGAAGAAGGTCATGGGGTCTGGCTTGAACTCGTTGAGATGGATGCGCTGCCCGATTTTGAGAAAGCGTGGGAGTCACCGGATTAGGTTTACTATTAAGGCACCCCCAAAATGCTGCTCATGTTCTTCCCCGATATAGCTATGTGTCTTCCAAGCATGATGAGGGGAGGTTAACCAACCAGAGAGGAGGTACAAATAATTGAGTAGCACTACCAGCACACCTATCGAACTACTGGCAGCAAATGTATTGGAAATGCGATTTGAAGACTTTGATCAGGCGACGCTGGACAACGCTAAAAGCCGTATCATCGATGTTATCGGGTGCTTGATGGCCGGAGCCAAAGCTGATGGGAATTCAGCATTAGTAGACCTGGTCAAAGGGTGGGGAGGCAAGGAAGAGGCCACGATTCTGGCTCATGGCGGTAAGGTGCCGGCTCACAATGCGGCCATGGTGAATAGTGTCATGGCCCGCTCTTTTGATTTTGATCCGGTTAGCCCCATGATTAACGGTGAAAATATCCCTGCCCATATTAGCGCGACGACAGTAACAACAGCTATTGCCTTGGGAGAGGTGAAGAGCATAAATGGCAAGGAGCTAATCGTCGCTGTTTTGGTAGGTGATGATATCGCTGCACGCGTGCTCGGTGCGTCCGGATTTCAGATAACTCGTGGTTGGGATAATACCGGCACGGTAAACATGATTGGAGCTACGGCTATTGCCGGGCGACTGTTAGGTTTGAATAGGCGGCAAATGAGAAACGCGTTTGGTATCGCCATCAACCAACTGGCGGGGAGCTTTCAGTGTATTTGGGATGGAAATACCGCTTTTAAGCTACCTCAGGGAATGTCAGCCCGAAACGGAATCTTTTCGGCGCAACTGGCCAAAGCGGGATGGACAGGGCCAGAAGACGCCCTGCTCAGCAAGTTCGGCTACTATCACCTCTACACTGAAGGCTGCGTCAATCCCGAAATACTGACCAAAGACCTGGGTAAAACATACTATGCCGACGCTAACATTAAACCTTATCCTTGCTGCCGGGCTGCTCATCCAGCGATTGACTGTGCCTTGGCGCTCTTTGATAAACATGATATGGAAGCTGAAGGTATAGATGAGGTAGTCCTCTACGTACCCGAGGGAGTTCTAAATGCATTTTTAGGGCAACCTTTCCGGATTGGAGACTTTCCCCACGGTAATGCCGCCTTTAACTCATGGTATCTTACCGCCTGCGCTCTGCTTAGAAGAAGCGTTAAGCCTGAGCATTTCTCCGTAGAATCTATTCGTGACCCTCGAATTGGTATGCTCATTGGTAAAACAAGGTTGGTAGAATTGACCGGAAATCCAATGCTAAACGCTAAACTTCAGATAAAAATGAAAGATGGACGAGAGTTCTCTGAGTCCACTGATGCCCCTAAGGGTGACATGGTAAGGAATCCGCTATCAAGAGACGAAATAGAAGCGAAGTTCAGGGCCAATATCGACTTCTCGCAGACGGTGACCAGGGATAATGCCGAAAAAGCGCTGGGATTACTAGAAGATTTAGAGGAAGTTGATAACGTGAACAAGGTTATTGAGTGGCTAGTCACCTAGCCACGGTGCTATAGAAACACTGACCTCTGGGGATAATAAAACTGAGGAGGTGCAGTGTGAGTTTGCAGGGGGACTTTGTCTCTATGGATCGGTAAAGAGTTAGGTTTTTTCATGAGTAGCACTGCCCAAAGTAAACCTATAGAACTATTGTCGGCAAATGTACTGGACACGCGCTTTGAAGGCTTTGACCAGGCGACGCTTGACAACACCAAGAACCGCATCATCGATGTGATAGGATGCCTGATAGGTGGTGCTAACGCCGACGGGAATCTAGTATTAGTAGACTTGGTCAAGGAGTGGGGAGGGGAAGAAGAGGCCACGATTCTGGCTCATGGCGGTAAGGTGCCGGCTCACAATGCGGCCATGGTGAATAGTGTCATGGCCCGCTCTTTTGAATTTGAGGTACTGGTCGCCATGGTTGATGGTGTGTGGTTCCCCAGTCATATCAGCGGGACAACAATCACGACAGCTATTGCCTTGGGAGAGGTGAGGGGCATAAATGGCAAGGAGCTAATCACCGCCATCCTAGTGGGTGATGATATCGCAGCACGAGTGCTTGGTGCCTCTGGCTTTCGGATAACTCGTGGTTGGGATAGTGTTGGTACGGTAAGCATGATTGGGGCTACGGCTACTGCCGGGCGGTTGTTAGGCTTGAACAGGAGGCAAATGAGACACGCGTTTGGTATCGCCCTCAACCAACTGGCGGGAAGTTTTCAAAATGCTTGGGATGGAAGTACTGCCTTTAAACTGCTTCAGGGAACATCAGCCCGAAACGGAATTTTTTCAGCGCAACTGGCTAAAGCGGGCTGGACCGGGCCGGAAGACGCCCTACTCAGCAAGTTCGGCTACTATCACCTCTACACCGAAGGCTGCGTCAATCCCGAAATCCTGACCAAAGACTTGGGTAAAACATACTACACTGAGTGTGCCTTTAAGCCGTACCCTTGCTGCCGTGGCGCTCATCCAGCGATTGACTGTGCGCTGGCACTCGTCGGCAAACATGATATAAAAACCGAGGACATTGAGGAGGTAGTCCTCTACGCACCCGAGGGAGTCCTGGACTCCTTCTTGGGGCAACCTTTCCGTATTGGAGACTTCCCCCACGGTAATGCAAGCTTTAATTCCCGGTACATTACCGCCAGTGCTCTTCTTAGAAAAAGTGTTATGCTAGAGCATTTCTCAGCGGAATCCATACGTGACCCTCAAATTAACAACCTGATTAATAAAATAAGATTGGCTGGAATGACAGGAGATCCAACACTAAACGCCAAACTTGGGGTAAAAATGAGGGACGGACGGGAGTTCTTTGAATCTACAGATGCCCCTAAGGGTGCCCCGGTCGAGAATCCGCTGTCAAAAGATGAAATAATAGCAAAATTCAGGGATAATATTGACTTCTCGCAGACGATGACCAGGGATAATGCCGAAAAAGTGCTCAAGTTGCTGGATAAACTGGAAGAACTTGATAACGTTAACAGGATAGTTGAGCATCTAGTTATCTAGCAATTGAGAAAATAATGAGGAGGGGAGTCGTTTGAAATTCAACAGACTATTTGAGCCCCTTTGCCTGGGGACACTCAAGCTGGCTAACCGGGTTGTGATGCCCCCGATGACTACCAATTACGCCAAAGATGGCTTCGTCACCGATAGGATGCTGGATTTCTATACGGAAAGGGCCCGGGGTGGCGCCGGCCTTATTTTCGTTGAGGACGGCATTGTAGAGGCGCCCCGAGGAAGGCATACTTCCAATGACCTGCTTATTGGTGACGATAAATACACGCCTGGCCTACGTCAGCTTGCTCAAGCTATAAAGGCCCAGGGGGCAAAGGCGGCTATCCAGTTAAGCCACGCCGGTCGGGCCGCTGGTAGATTACGTCATGGTCAATTACTGCTTACCAACGGACAGATGCCAGTGGCACCTTCGCCAGTTGCCTCACCTACCGCTGGCTCCGTGGTGCCCAAAGAGCTGACTACAGATGAGATTGAGGAAATTGAAGATAAGTTTGCTGAAGCTGCCTGGCGTGCCAAAGAGGTCGGCTTTGATGTAATCGGCCTCCATTGCGCTCACGGGTACCTCATCGAGCAATTCTTATCGCCGCTCTCTAATAAACGCCAGGATACCTATGGAGGCGATCCTGAGAGGCGATACCGCTTCCTTTCCGAGGTAATACGCAAGATAAAGCAAAAACTGGGTGACGATTTTCCCCTTATGTGCCGTATCAGCGGCGAGGAGCTTGTTGAAGGTGGGCTGACTATTGAAGACGCCAGGCAGAACTCACAAAGATTGGCGGCTTCCGGGGTACACGGCGTCAGCGTTTCTGTCGGCGGTCACCCCCCTAAATGCTACCTCGGGATGCCAGTAGCGGTATCACCCATGAGAAGCCCTCGCGGCGTATTAGTCCATTTAGCCGCAGCCGTTAAAGATGTACTTTCCATACCAGTGATGACTTCAAACCGCATTATTACCCCTGAGCTGGCGGAACAGATACTGGAACAGGGTAAGGCTGACCTGATTGGTATTGCTCGCGGGCTAATTGCCGACCCGGAATGGCCGAGGAAAGCGCAAGAGGGAAGGCAAGACGAAATCAGGCACTGCATCTCTTGCGAGCACTGCTTCCTGGTTCTGCAAGGATTGCCATTAGCCTGTACGGTTAACCCCCTGGCCGGCCGAGAACAAGAGTTAAAGATAACTCAGGCTGACAAGGCCAAAACGGTGTTTATTGCCGGTGGTGGCCCGGCTGGGCTTGAGGCAGCCCGGGTAGCCGCTCTTCGGGGTCATAAAGTTCGCCTCTATGAAAAAGATACTCTGGGGGGACAGCTCAACATAGCCAGTATGCCTCCGGGTAAGAATGAAATGGCCCTCTTCGTGGACTACGAACGGGAGCAGTTGAAAAGACTGGGAGTCCAGATAGAGTATCGAGAGCTAAACCAGGAGATGGTAAGTCAGCAGAAACCCGATGCTGTAATTGTTGCTACCGGTGCCCACCCCAAGCGACCGGAAATCCCGGGTATTAATAATGGTAATGTACTCTCCGCCTGGCAGGTGCTTAAAGAAGATATCCCCAAGGGAAAAGCTGTTGTCATCGGTGGTCGGCAGATAGGGGCCGAGACAGCGGAATTCCTGGCCACTAGGGGCAAAGAAGTAACTATAGTTGAGGCATCGAATGAGATATCCCGAGACAATATTCATATGCCCTTTACCCATAGCTTCCTGCTTTTGAGCCTCGAGCACCTGGGAGTTAATATGTTGACCGAGACAACAGTAGAGAAGATAACAAGAAGTGGAGTAATAGTAAAGCATAAAGGTCAGCGCCTCACTATTCCGGCAGATACCGTAGTACTGGCGCTAGGCGCCGAGTCGGACCGGACACTTGCCAATCAGCTAGCAAAGCTGGACATCAAACTTCATATTGTGGGCGACTGCGCCGGCGTTGGTAAAATGAAAAAGGCGATAAAAGAGGGGTTCCGTGCCGGACTAACCCTTTAAATTGCGTCCGCGAAGGCCCTCTTTATCAAGATTGCCCCGCATCTCAAGTCCCGGCTTATCGGATTTGCTATTCTTATCTTTTAAGCATGGTAAATACGGAGTTGGGTCCGGCACCCATTGTATGGCAAATTCCAATCTTGGCCCCGGCAACCTGCCTTGGTCCTGCCTCCTCTCGCAGTTGCCGGAATATTTCGATCGCAAAAGCTATGCCGGTAGCTCCAGTTGGATGCCCCCGGCCCATAATCCCGCCATCGGTATTTACGGGAAGCTTCCCGCCTATTTCAAAATACCCCTCTTTTAAAAGGTGCCGGGCTTCCCCTGGCTTACAAAAACCAGCTTCCTCAAGGTCCCATAGAAAACTGGGGGAGAAGGCATCATATACACCAATCACATCCATGTCCTCCGGACCATAGCCTGAAGTTTCCCAAACTTGCTTAGCACCGAGCTCGCCGTGATTCAAGTTTTGAATCTTAACACTACCCCCAGCTTTACCCTCAGTTTCACCTCTGCCGTATACTCCACCGGTCTGGACCGAGGCAGCTATCGTTACTATCTTCTCTTTCGACCTAAGCTTCTCCTTGCTGCAGACAATAGCCGCCGTAGCTCCGTCGGCATTGGCACTGCACATCAGGAGTGTTAGCGGCCAGGCAACCATACGGGAGTTGAGGACTTCTTCCATGGTAATCTCGCTGGCGTCGAAGAACAAGGCATTGGGATTTAAGGTGGCATTGTGCCGCTCCTGCACGGCGACCCGGGCAAAATCTTCCATTGTAGAGCCGGTGTCTTCCATATACCTTACCATGTTACAGGCATACTGGGCCGGGATAACATCAAGTCCCATCATCTTTTTCCATATCGGGTCGGGCCAGGCTCCGAGTAAGCCGGGCTTGAGTTTCTCAACCCCAAGCGCCAGAACAACATCATAGAGCTCGGTCGCTACCGCCTGGTAAGCATGTCGCAGGGCTATTAGTGAAGTGGAGCAACCCCCCTCTACATTGGTAATTGGTATACCGGTTTCACCTATCCGTCCAATGCATCGATGGCCGATCGCCATTCCCTGCTCGCAACTGCCAGCGAACGCTGCCTGCATGTCTTTCCACTCCATGTCGGCATACTTTAGAGCCTCGACTATGGCTTCCTCCCCCAAGTCTTCGGCTTCTTTATTGGTACGGCCCTTCTGACCATCGTACCTGCCAAACTTGGCAATACCCACACCAGCTATGGCTACTTCTCTCATTTCATTGACCCTCAGTTCTATTATTTACTAATTTATGCTTCGACCGGCGCAAACCCAAACGCCATAATATCATTGCCTTCTTCATCTTCCTGCAGCTTATGGATGACCAGTTCAACTTCCTGCCCTACCTTAAACGAGTCGGGCTCAGCACCCAACAATGTCGCATTCACCCTGACCCCGTCGGGCAGCTCAATCCAGCCGATGCTAAAGGGAACCGGCCCTTTATAGTAGGCTGGTGGCCGTAACATAACAGTGGTCATGGCATGTATTTTCCCTTTCCGGCTCAGTTTGATGTCTTCCATATGTTCGTTCTGGCAGTTGATACATCTACGATTGGTGGGGAAAACAATCTCCCCACAACCGGGACACTTGCTGCCGATCAACTGCGGTTTCTCACCGGGCGATGAAGGCGTTGTCCACAGTCCTTCACTCACCGGAACCTGTTTTTTCTCACTGGCAGTCACTTTCCGCTCCCTTCATTAGTAATCTCCTCGAAAATATATTTAGGCATCACCTAAGCGCATTATCTAACTTTATGGTGCCGGTACTTTTTAGTGCATGTGATAGCCGCCAGATACACTTATTGTTTGCCCGGTAACCCACTTAGCTCTATCGGAGCATAAGAATACCGTCATATCGGCGACATCCTGGGGCGTACCCAGTGCGTCATAGAATCGGCCCAGCGGGTAGGCCCGGAGCATTGCCTTCTGACGCCGCACCGCTTCTTCTTCACCTAGTTCGGCGGCCACCCCCTTTTGCTCCTGCTCGGTCCACTCGACGCCGGAGGTTCCCCCCGGAGAAACACAGTTAAAATTAATGCCATATCGGCCGTTTTCCGCCGCCAGTGTCCGGGTGAAGGAGCTGATGCCTGCCTTAGTCGCGCCATATACCGAGAAAGTCCGGTCCGCTCCCTTCCACGCTTCGGAAAGGATGCTGACTACTTTCCCATATCCCCTCTCAATCATGTGAGGTAGAACCGCCCGGACACAGTTCAGTACACCATATAGATTGAGGTTAATAGGGTAACGCCAGTCTTCGGGATTGGTGGTAGCAAAATCCCCGCCCGGTATGGTGCCACCCACGCCATTCACCAGAATGTCTATCTGCCCGAGCTCATCAATGCCTTTCTTAACCATGGCTTCCACTTGGTCAAATTCCAGAACGCTGGCATAAGCAACCATCGCCTTGACTCCGAATTGACGGCACTCATCGGCGGTTGCTTCTGCCCGGCTACGTTTGCCTATCCTGGCCGTAGCCTCCTCCCCGAGAAGCTTCTCAGGAGTATCAGCAAACGGTTTATCCCCCATTCTATGGCTTATAACCCACTCCTTTTCGGCACGGTCGCCTGGCGGTAGGTCATTTACTATCACGTTGGCCCCTTCTTGGGCGAAGGTATGCGCGATGATTCGACACATGCCGGCGCCGGCACCGGTGACCAAGGCTACTTTATCTTTTAGTCTCAAATCCATTTTTTTCTCTCCATTCTCTATATTTTATATTCTGCATTCTTAATTTTTAGCAGAGTTATCCGGACAAGTGGGGGTCAAATCAGGCGAGCGGTGCGGAATCCCTCCCAGATAGCCCCTAATACCCGGCGTGGCTCCACGCAATCACCAATAGCATATACCTCCGGCACCTTACCTTCTAAAGCCTCGAAAAGCCCGTTATCAGGCTTCATGCCTAGGGCGAGCACCACAGTATCGGCTTCTAATACATTTCGTTTGCCGTCCTTGTCGTCGATGGCAACGCCTTCGTCTGTTATCTCAACAACACTGGCCCCGGTTATCGTCTTGACCCCGGCCTCGTTAAGCATTTTCACTAGATAGAGGCGGCTGGACCCAGGTACAGCATCGCGATACATCAAACGGTTTAGAATCTCAACAACACTCACTTTTTTCCCTTTTTGGACCAGGTATAGCGCCGTCTCGCAACCGACGAGACCACCACCGGCGACAACTACTGAGTCTCCGGCCGCCTCCTTACCTAAAAGCAAATCAACTGCCGTGACCACTTTCCCTTTTTGTACCCCCGGAATGTCTGGAATGAGTACCGTGGCCCCGGTAGCGATGATAACGACATCGGGCTTAGCTTCAAGGATTAGCTCTGTTGTAGCTTCTTTGCCGAGTTCAATGGTTACGCCGAGCTTTCTTATTTGAGTGGAAAGGTAATCTATCAGTCGCCGGTAGGCATCCTTGGCAACAAGTGCTGAGGCTGGTATCAGATTTCCGCCCAAGGCGTCACCTTTCTCCCACAGGGTAACCTTATGATTCCTCAGGGCGGCAACCCTAGCTGCCTCCATCCCACCTGGCCCACCACCAACTACGAGCACGGACTTTTTCTTCTCTGCTGGCTTAATAGCAAACTCTCTCTCCATCCCCGTCGTTGGATTCACCGTGCAACTGACGTACTTACCCGCCGGCACCCTCATTGTGCACTCATTGTCTCCAATGCAGGGCCGTATATCTTCCAGGTTTCCCTGTTTGACTTTATTGGGCCACTCGGGGTCAGCGAGGAGGGGTCTGGCCAGGGCAATGAAGTCAGCCTTGCCTTCCTGTAATACCCTCTCGGCTAAATCAGGGTAGCCGAGTTTGCCCACCGCAATGACCGGGATTTTCACAACCTTCTTCGTCATTTCTGCCAGGTCAACCTGACAGCCCGGCGGTTGCAGTGTTGGCGGAAAGCTCCAGTATGGGGTCTCGTAGCAACCGGCATCAATATGCAGGGCATCAACCCCGAAAGCCTCGAGTTGGCGGGCTATCTCCAACCCCTCCTCAACCCCCCGGCCGCCGTCCAGATAGTGCGTAAGCGCGTATCTATAGATTACCGGAAAGTCCGCGCCGGCTCCCTTCTTTACCGCTTCGATTACCTCCCGAGGAAATCTGAGCCGGCCCTCTAAGTCACCGCCATACTGGTCGGTTCGCTTATTCCAGAGAGGGGTCATAAACTCGTCAATAAGGTATCCGGCATGGGCATGTATCTCCACGCCATCTACACCAGCACTCTTCAGCATACCCGCGGCCGCTTCAAGGGCTTTTAACAATCGCTGAATCTCTTCTGTGGTTATTTCGCGTGACATGATGTTACGGTTAAAATAATAAGGCAGGACGGACACCGCTACCGGTTTTTTCGTTCCAAGATGCTTGGGGAAGGCAACCCGGCCAAATCCGGTGGCCAGCTGGACAACAAGCTTCGCTCTGTAGTCATGTATGGCYTCAGCYAGCTCATTTAAGCGGCTGAAGTGTCCCAGTTTATCCWCCCTGGCAATGTATGAAGAGTCCTCCGAGTCCAGATCAGGGGCTACRTGATGACTGCCRGTTGTTATCAGCCCGGTCCCCCCYTTGGCTCGAGCRACATAATAATCGATTGCCCGTGGTGTTAGACTGCCRTCYACTGTTGTCAGCCCGGAAGCSCCCATTGCYGCCATSACTATTCGGTTCTTTAWYGAYAAAYTRCCTATYTTRCCMGGYTCAAATAATTTCATCTMYCACCGTYCCKGWTTRYNGWACTGTTTACATACCTAGCTCTCGAGMCAGTACCTCCCGATGGAAATTGCYATCACCCAGGGTGACCTCYGCTGCTTTAGCCCGCTTAAAATATAAAGGCATGTCATGGTCTATGGTGAATCCCACCCCGCCAAAGATCTGTTGGCCGGTAGCCGCGACCCGCCGATAAGCCTCGCTTGTCCAAGCCTTGGCCATGGCTACCTCCTTGGTGCAGGGGAGACCCTCACTGAGCTTCCAGGCTGCTTCGTAGGTCAGGAATCGGCACCCATCAACGTCTATCATCATGTTGGCGACATAGTGCTGGATGACCTGGAAGCTACCAAGGGGACGGTCGAACACAATTCTTTGCTTCGTGTAGTCAGCGGCCATTTCCAGGACCTGCTGAGCCCCGCCGACCATCTCGGCACACTTGGCTATTTTGGCCCGCTGCAGGACCTGCTGCAACGGCATCCAACCTTGGTCTAGCTCACCCACGATGTTTTTCTTGGGCACCCTTACTCTATCAAAGATGACCTCGAAAAGATTATCCCCGGCAATGCTCTTAAGTACGGTGCAGTTGACCCCTGGGCTCTTCTTATCCACCAGAAATGCGGTGAGCCCGGCCTCGGGCACTTCCCCCTTTCGGGTTCTGGCAATGCATATTATATAGTCTGCTATGTGGGCATCGGGGATGAAGAGCTTAGTTCCACTGATAAGATAATCACCATTATCGCTTATGGCCTCAGTGGAGACTGAGGCGGCGTCATACCGGGCACTTGGTTCGGTTAAGGCCAAGGTAAGTATAACCTTACCCTCGGTCACTTTCGACAGCAAATCCCTTTTCTGTTCCTCACTGCCGCTATTCAGGATAAAAAGGCCACTTTGAACAACCGTGGAAAAGAAAGGGCTTGGTAAGCAAGCGCGACCCATCTCCTCCATTAGAACGGCCAGTTCCAGGAAACTCCCGCTGCTACCCTCATACTCCCCGGGAAATATCAAGCCCAGCCAGCCCAGCTCGGCCATTTTACGCCATAGCTCTGGAGAATAGCCCTTGTCGTCCTGAGCTATTTGCCTCACTAAGGACTTGGGGCACTCCTTCTCTAGGAAGTCACGCGCTGCCGTTTTTAGCATCGCCTGTTCTTCATTCAGACCAAAATCCATGTTTATGCCTTCCCTTTAAGTAGTAATTCTGGTGTCTTACGACCCTCCTTTTAGCACTATCCTATGTAGAAGCTCTGTCCTCTCCGCTCATATTCTTGGTTCTCGGGGCAGGCCCATGCCCTTGATAGCCATAAGGCTTCGCATGAGTTCATTAGAGCCGCCACCAAAGCTCATCACGACCGAGAATCGGTAGACCAGCTCGATATATCCCTCTAACGGTGCCCACTTGGAGTCAGGTTCGAGTTGGCCATACAGCCCCATAATCTGCATGCCGGCATTGGCCGCCCGCTGGGTAAGTTCAGCGCTCCATATCTTTACCATCGCCGCTGCCCAGTCGGAAAGAGTTCCTTTTGTTATCAGCCAGTTTAGCCGATGAGTGAACAAACGAAATATATTGGCCTCGATGGCAAGCTGTGCTAAAGTCTGCCGCACGAGAGGGTCTTCTGTTAAAGGTTTCCCGTTGTGCTTTGTCTCCTTGGCATATTGGATCAATTTGTCCACAACCACCCTAGCATCTACGTGGCCATAGGAAACAACCTCTCTCTCAACAGTTAAGGCGTCGGTTATTATGAGCCAACCCGCGTTTTCCTCGCCCAGCCGGTTCTTCTTGGGAACCCGAACATCATCATAGAAGACCGCATCGGTTCTTTCATCGGCTATAGTCCATTGAGGGCTTATGGTGATACCCGGTGTCCTAAGGTCCGCTATAAAGAGGGATATCCCACGGTGTTTGGGTACGTCAACATTGGTTCTAACCGCTAGCAAATGATGAGTAGACTGGTAGGCACCAGTGCTGAATATCTTCTGCCCATTTACTATGTAGTCATCACCGTCTGGTATAGCGCGCATCTCTAATGCTGCCAGGTCAGTGCCAGCATTGGGTTCGGTATAACCTATGGCAAAAATAGCCTCACCGGAAGCGATCTTAGGCAGCCATTCCTTTTTCTGCTCTTCGGTTCCATAGCGCATAACAATGGGGCCGACTATATCAGTGGGACTGCCGAGTCTTATCCCGTAAGCAGCCGCCTCTTCGGTAAGGATACTCTTTTCTGCGGAGGACAACCCGGCTCCACCGTATTCCTTGGGCCACTCAGGCATTAACCACCCTTTGGCACCGAGCGTGCGCATAAATGCTATCACTCCGGGTGGTATGAAAAAGTTCACTTCAGCTTCTCGACGGAGTTCCGCGGTTACCTCTTTATCTAAGAAATCGCGCACCTCCTGCCTAAACTTTGCTTGCTCTGGAGTATCCCTTTCCGCGGTAGAATAGTCTTTGAAGTCCATTATCGGCCCAACCTTCCCCATTCTATTGATTAGATTCTATCGCAACACTATATCCTGACTATGTGCTCGTTCTCGTGACCGGTGATACCCCTCTTTCCTGGTATATCCGTTCCTCGGCTTCAGAAATATAAAGGATTTCAGATTACCACGAAGGAAATTGCCAAGTGTGAAATCGGGTAATAGAGATATGGGAAAGGGGAAATTTATCTTTAGCGACTAATGGTAACATCTATTTTGTATGACTCCATGATTTCCTTGAGCTTTTGTATCTCTTCATCGGTGGGCGAAGGAGTATTTTTAAAGTGATAGCTCCTGCCCAATCTTTGATATTTTTGCTCGCCCCAGCAGTGGTACGGTAGTAAAGATACTTTTTCTATCGGTAGCTTGGCGATAAACTCAGCTAATTCTCTGATATTGGATTCTGAATCATTATAGCCGGTAATCACCGGAACCCGTATCCAAGTCCTCACTTTGCCCGCTGTTCTCACCGCATTGTCCAGAATAAGGGCGTTGTCCACCCTTGTTCCCTCTTTATGCTTGCCGGGATTCATATGTTTTATATCAAAAAGTACCAAGTCCACGTATTCTAGGACATGTTCCATTATCTCCCAGTTAGTGTATCCACTGGTATCCAGCGCCGTGTGAATGCCTCGCTCTTGGCATTGCCGAAGAACTTCGATGGCAAATTCCCACTGAAGGAGAGGCTCTCCACCGGATAAAGTCACACCCCCGCCGGAATTTTTATAGAACAAAAAATCCTTGGCGACCTCCTCCACTACCTCGTCCACTGACATGTATTTCCCCACCTGTTCTATGGCGCCCGAGGTGCATGCCTTAACACACTCCAGACAAAAGTCGCAGTTACTCCGGTCGATTTTTCTCACATCTTCAACAATTGTTATTGCTCCCTTTGGGCAAACTTGCTCACATCGCCCACATCTGACGCACTTCGTATCATAGGCCATTATCTCGGGATAGGCGTTAATTGATTCGGGGTTAGAGCACCACTGACAATGCAACGGGCATCCTTTCATAAAGACAGTGCTTCTTATACCAGGACCATCGTGAAGTGAAAATCGCTGAATATCAAATATTAATCCCGAGCGCCTCTTTGCCTCCGAGCCAGCCTTCGTTAAACCAACCTTGGATGTCCCAGTCTCTTTATTCATAGCTCACTATTTTACCGCCGAAGCCCTCCACTATTCATTGCCTTTCTATAATATGCTCTGGCCAATAATACGGACAGGATTTCAAGGCCTCATGCTTAAAACTTCAGGATAATGAATGGTAATTTCATAGATGGCCTATCTTTGCATACGCTTTATTTTGTGAACCATTATCGCAGCACGAGCGTCTTTGTAAATTCTACTAGCTCCCAGGTCACCCTGTCTGTTTAGGGTTATTCTCTTCGGCTCAGAACTTCTGGCTGGTCCGGGCGATAATGTCGTCCTGCAATCCCTTAGTCAAGTCCACGAAATAAGCGCTGTACCCCGCTACTCTGACTATCAGGCTTTGATATTTCTCAGGGCGGGCCTGGGCATCAAGCAAAGTCTCCTTGTCCACCACGTTGAACTGGATATGCCAGTTGCCGAGGTCAGCCCAAGTCCTGAGATAGTCAGCAAATAGCTTCTTATTTTCCCCCTCCAGAAACTGAGGCATGAACTTTTGGTTGGCAAGATAGCTCCAGGTTGGGGTTATTTTGCTCATGGACTTTATGACGGCAGTAGGCCCTCTGTAATCTCTACCGGCCATGGGGGACATCACCCCATCGGAGAGGGATTCTTTAGCCCTCCTGCCATCAGGGGTAGCGCCCGTCTTTCGACCCCAAGGGTAATAACCTCCAGCGATACTCCCATCGAAGGAGCAAGGGCGTCCATAGTAATCGAGCGACTTCTCCACCTCTTCCTCCGACCGGTGGGTAACTTCCCTCATAATCAGGTCAACATAATCATCATCGTTGCCAAATTTCGGTGCCTTGAGGAACTGCTGCCTCAGCTCCTCTCTGCTTTCCCAATTGGTTTTCAGTGCCTCAAGTAGCTCGGGCATAGAAACGAGCTTGTCCTCGAATACCAGTTTTTTCATCGCCGCCAGAGAGTCAGCCACATTGGTATTGCCACAACACAGTAGATAGTTCATCGGGTCAGAAATATGCCTTGAGCACTCCGTGGCATTTTCGAGGCAGCCATCAATAAGGGCAGAACTAAATGGCCGGGGCAGGTATCGTACATAGAAACTCTGCGATATTTTATCGAGCTTGGCCAGCTTGTCGGTAACATATCTCACTTGTGTTAGATATGCTTCCATAACATCATCAATAGATTTGAAGGTAGTCGGGTCCGGAGTCGGGTGGCCGAGTCGTTTCCCGCTTACTGAGTCTGTTCCCTGGTTTAACGCCAGCTCCAGGCATTTCGCCAGGTTCAGGATTCCAATGCTGGGGCGGCCCACACCGGCGGATGTTCCTGGAATGTACCGGCCCACACAGCCGCCGATGATATAGCTTCGGGCCTCCTTCGGGGTCCAGCCTCTACTAACAAGAACCGGGAATGCGGAATTATCATTGAAAAACTTGGGATAGCCAAGGCCGGTCCTTATCAGGTCAATTGCCCTCAGGACAATACCCTGGTCTATCTTGGGGTGGTATCTCAGGGCTATGTCGGTATCTATGGTTCTCATCGCCTCAGCCGCGTCTAGCACGATGAAGCTGAACTCGTTGGTGGCATCTTCTCCTTCCGGAGTCACCCCGCCGATGTTAATTGTTTTAAACATGTTGGCCCCAGCGCCACCAACCTCGGTTTTAATTAACTGCCCCTCTTCCTCTATCTTCAGTAACAGGAATTCTGTCAGTTCCTGTGCTTCCTCCCGGGTAATCCTGCCCTCCTCCTTGTCTTTATGGTAAAAGGGATACATCAGGTAATCCAGTCTTATCCCGCATCCTTGTCCGGGTAATTCAATCATGTGATTAATCAGGTAGCCGAACCACAGGGACTGCATGGCTTCGCGTAGCGTCCGGCAGGGGTTTGCTGGCACCCGGTCGCATATCCCGGCGATCTCCTCAAGCACTTCCCTTCTATGGCTATCCTTTTCGGCCTTGGCTAAATCCCTGGCTAGATGGGCATACCTTTTGGCAAAGGTTATCACCGCTTTACAGGCTATTATGACCGCCTCTAGGAACTGCCTTTTCTCAATATAGTCTTCGCCCGTATTCTCTATAATATCGGTCTTGAGCTCGTTCAGCTTTTCCTCTGCCTGGGCAATTATCCCGTTCAGGCCTAGCTGGAACAGGGTCTCAAAATTGGGCAGCAGTGGTGACTTTGATAAGGCAAAATTGCTCTGGTCGACCCCATTAAAATATACATAGTCCTTTAGCGCGTCAGGGACATACTCTAAAATCCGGTCTTCTATTGATCGGCCATGCCAGTAATCGATAATGCCTCTTAATTCAACCTTCTCCGCCTCATCCAGCATATAGCCGATCCCATCATTGATTTCATCCCACAGCCAGCCAATACTTATTTCAGGATAGAGAGGGAAACAAGAATGGTCGCTGACGCAATCACCAACAATGCGTTCCTTGTCTCCTATGTATATGGTCATGTTATCCAGTATATGAGCCAGGCTTTTTGCCTTCCTGGTTATCTCGGGTTCACCTTCTGTCTGCCGGTATGATTCGGTAATAAGGCGGGCCCGGTCGAGGCATATCCGTACCCCCTTCCGGAACCCCCGTCTGGCGACAGAACCGGGGTCTTTTCTGGCAACCGTGATCTTACTACAAAGGTTTTCCTTTAATTCTCTTGTGGCTACACTCATAGTAACCTCCTTTAGCAATAAACTTCGGCAGCACCGCCTTGCTCTTTATTGCTAATCCAATCTCCTATTTATTATACCTTATTTTTTTATACCCTATAAGCTAATTGGCAAGGTTCAAACAATCACTTCGGAATCTACCAGCTCGGCAAACTCCTCATTACTCATGCCCAGTAGTTCGGTACATATATAATAATTATGTTCACCCAGGCAGGGGGCAGTCCGTATATCTGCCGGTGTCTTCGACAGTATAAAGGGCCACCGGGTATGTAGACAGTCCTCCATAACGGGGTGATGCCGCATCGGTAAGAGTTCCCGGGCTTTTACCTGGGGGTCATAGGCAACGATATCTTCAGTCGTCTGCAATACCCCCGCTGGTACCCCAGCTTCCTGCATCATTACCATGACTTCCTTAGTGGTATAATTTTTTGTCCATTCATTGACCAGCTTCTCTAATTCGTCCTCATTCTCCTTCCTGGCGGATAGAGTGGCAAATTTAGGAGACTTCGTCCATTCGGGATTACCGATTACTCTGCAGAAACTTTCCCATTCTTCATCGGTAAACACGGCAATAGCGCACCATTTGTCATCTCCCTGGCAGCGAAAAGCATTGTGCGGGGCACCGTGCAGGTCTCGATTCCCCCTTGGTTGCTGTATTCGATTATTTGCTGCGTAATCCAGGAGACCCGGGCCTAAAAAATAGACGGCCGGTTCCAGTTGGGCGATATCAATATATTGTCCTTTCCCCGTGCTGCGCTTATGGTCTAGAGCAGCAATACCAGCCATGGCGACAAATAAGGGCGAGATAACATCAGTAGTCGCCGTAAATCCCGGAGTTAGCGGCTCACCACCAGGATGGCCATAGAGGTAAAAGTGGCCCGTCTGGGCCATAGAGTTAGCACCCCAACCCCCGTTGCCGGTTAGTGGCCCCTCCTGCCCCACTATGCTGAGGTCTATCAGAATAATATCTTCCTTTACCTTCTTGAGCTCCTCATATCCCAGGCCCATACTCTTCATCAGGCCCGGCCGCTGGTTCTGTATCACTATGTCCGCCCAGCCAACCAGTTTCTTGAATAACTCCTTACCACGAGGTTTCTTCAGGTCCATGGTGAAGCTCTTCTTGCTTGTATTGAACAGGAGAAAGGAATAGGCACGATCCAGGCCAGGAATACTGTCTTTATATGGTAAGGACAACCTTATGAAGTCGGGGAATTTCGTTGACTCGATCTTGATTACTTCAGCACCAAAGTCAGCAAAATATCTACAAGCCAATGGACCAGCAGCCGCTTGCGTCCAGTCTATGACCTTCACCCCCTGAAACGGCAACTTCTTATCCATCTTTAGCACCCTCCCCTCATTGACTAAATTATTCCCTCTCCCTTTAAGTTATCCATCTTATTGCTGTCAAAACCCAGTTCGTCTTGGTATATTTGTTTGTTGTGTTCGCCAATAAGCGGCGCTCGGTGCTTTATCCCGGCTCTGGGGCCGTTAGATAGAAATAACTGCCCCAGATAAGTAATAACGTCCGGTATCTCTGGGTGTTCAACAGCCTTCAAAGATTGTCGGAGCTTAAGTTGCTCACTTTCATACAGGTCCTTCATGTTATTAACGGCACTGATGCGGATTCCTCTTCTCAACGCCTCATCTTCCAGCTCTCTCTTGGTGTATCTTGATGTGAGGGTTAGAACGCGACTCTCTACTCGGTCTATATCTTCCTGGGTTACCACGTCGAAGTTAAAATTGTCCCAGTCAATGTCCTTCAGTTCGTCTGTTATACCTTCATCGGCTATCCAGTTAGCCAGCTGCCGGTTGTCATTGGCGCCAACCTTACCGCCAAAAATAGTCCACACCACGTGCCCATCTTTGCAGGGTATTATAGTCCTGGTGAAGAACCTCCCACGGTACATGTAGCCACCGGTTCTATTCACATTGTTGTGTACGGATTCCCAGAATATTGGTACTTCGTGGTAATTCTCCCGTATTATACTTTCTGTTAAGGAAACGTCAACATGTTGTCCCTCTCCCGACCACTCACGGTAATGATAGGCAGTCATTGTCGCCAGGGTGGCATTACTACTGGCCAGGCAATAGGCATGGTCCGGATTCAACCGGCAGGGTGAACCTTCCGGTTCGCCGGTCTGCAACATAATACCGCCCATCGCCATCGCGATAATATCGGTCGCTTTATAGTCCTTATAGGGCCCGGTCTGGCCAAATGGTGTTATCGAGGTCATTATGAGCCGGGGATTGATGGCGCTCAGCTCCTTATAGCCCAAGCCGAGCTTGTCCATATAGCCCACGGGGAAAGACTCGAGCACGAAGTCAGCGCTTTTAACCAGCTTCTTAAAAATGTCTTGTCCTTCTGGTGACTCTATATTCAGGGTGATGCCCTTTTTGCTGTCGTTATAAGCGAACCAGTAGAGGCTTTTCTCCGGGTCTGGAATGTCGTGATAGAAGGGCCCGAAGTTTCGGACGGGGTCTCCGCCGGGCCTTTCGATCTTGATTACGTCAACGCCAAACTGGGCTAAGAGCTTGCCACAAAAGAGACCTATCTCATTAGTTAAATCCAGAGCTCGAAGATCTGTCAGCATTTTGGTTACTCCTGATTCATGCTACATATTTTTCTTATCGCTTTACCACCTTCCATCCCAGCACTGCTCTTTAAGACTACTATATCAGGTTGTATGACAGCTGACAATTACAGCGTAACCTCTTAAGCTTGCTGGTCCCTTCGGGCAATGGCAACGACATGTTCTCCTGCCTGGACTACTTTGCCCTTGTGGTTGGTGATTGTCATGCCAAATCTGATAACCCCCCATTCAGGCTTCTTTTCAAACACCTTCTTTTCCAGAACCTTAACCCTGGCTCCAACCGAATCGCCTATCTTTATCGGAGCGATAAATCGCCAGCGATCAATACCTAAATAGGCACCCTGTTTCAGATACATTGACACTCCCATTCGTTGAAACAGACCCACGCCGACTGACATGACCAGGAGGCCGTGTATCATCCTGGTGCCGCCGCCTATGTCACCACTAAGCTCGTTACAGAAATGTTCACAGGTATGTCCCATGTTGTAGTCACCGGTCAGTCCCGCAAATAGCACCGAATGAGTTTCGGTAAGCGTTATCATTGGCGTAATAAATTCGTCACCGACTTCATAATCCTCATAATCGAGAGTCTGCTGTTCCGCTTCTAAAACTTTTACCTTCATTTGAGTCCTCCAGCGGCACTTCTGGGACGCCACATTCCGGAACGACTTGCTAGTGCCTTTTTCTTTCCAGCCAGCGTTTCTTTCTCCAATCGGGGCCTCCAGAATCGGCATCCAGGCTGTTTAAAATAGCGAGGCAGGCTTCTGAATAACGCCAGGCTGAATGATAATCCATATCATATATAACCCGGCAAGTGGCTTTGGTAAGTGAAACCGCGGCCGGCCGCATGGCCGAAATCTTTCTGGCCATCTCCTTTGCCCCATCTATAAGCTTGTCATGGGAAAAGACCTGATTGGCCAGGCCAATGCGGTGGGCTTCCTTACCATCAATGG
>DUEU01000074.1 GCA_011191985.1 Dehalococcoidia bacterium | reverse complement strand
ATACGAGAGTATCCGTGACTACTTCGTCGTCAGGCAGGGTGGTCGGGTAACCGGCTGTGCCGCCCTGCACGTAATGTGGTCCGACCTGGCCGAGGTAAAGTCGGTGGCTGTAGTTGAAGCTAGCCAGCGACAAGGTATCGGCTCCGGGCTGGTAGAAGCCTGCCTTAACGAAGCCCGGGCACTCGGACTCCCCACCGTTTTTTGTCTGACCTACAAGCCCGCTTTTTTCCAGAAGTTCGGTTTTTCCGAAGTGGACAAGATGGAGCTGCCGCGCAAGGTTTGGACGGAGTGCTACCACTGCTCCAAGTTTCCAGACTGCGAAGAAGTAGCCCTCATCATTAATCTCGATAAGTCGTCGGTAAGAGATTAACCCCTCAGCAGTGGAGGTCTGATTTGACCGGAGAAAAAACCCTATCGTCACGCATTATCTACGAAGGCCGAGTAGTCACGTTAAGAGAAGATACTGTAGAAACGGCCGATGGACAATCTAAACGTGAGGTAATAGCTTTACACAACGACTGTGTGGCGATTGTAGCAGTTGACGGTGACGAGAATGCCCTGCTGGTAAAGCAGTACCGCAAAGCAGCGAATAAAGAACTCCTCGAGATACCGGCCGGTAGCATCGACCCCGGTGAGGACCCGAAGGAGACCGTTCGCCGTGAGATGCAAGAGGAGACAGGCTACCTGCCGGGCGAGGTGGAAAGGCTGGGCGGCTTCTACTCGACGCCGGGCTACTGCACGGAGTACCTATACCTCTATCTGGCCACCGACCTTATTCCCAGCCCCCTCCAGGCTGAGGACACCGAGAGCATCCAACTGAAGAGAGTGTCCCCTGACGAAATTACCGGACTCATCGACACGGGAGCCATCTGCGATGCCAAGAGCATCGCCGGACTGCTTATCTATTTAAAGCACCAGCAGACATAGCTCCGGGCTTAATCCGCTGTTGTTTGCTGCATCTGGGCTTCATCCTGCTGCCCACAGGTCTTCCAGCGAATCCAGAACGCTACTACCAGGCAGACGATTCCCGCCAGACTGATGATACCGAGAGGTATGTTAACCAGGCCACTTATTAAGCCAATGCTCTGCATGTTTCCCCTATGTTCCACAATAAACCACTGCATAAGCACAGCTGTGAACGGACTAAGCAGATTATTGACCAGCATCAGGCCTGAGCCAATCAAAAGTAACCGCTCCGCCCTGCCTCCACCTTTATTGAGCATACGTACTGAGAGAATAACCGCCACAATCCAAGCAATGAGCATTGGGATACGAACAATTAAAGACGGCCACAATGTAACAAAGTAATCTATAGGATCCAAAACTTACCCCCTCAAGAAGCATTACCGGATACGGTCAGGAATTAAGCGGCTTTTACGGTGTCGCCCAATGCAATAGCCTGTTATCTAGCCCATGGCATCTGCCATTTGCCGGCCGCCGAGAAGATGCAGATGCAGATGGGGCACTGCCTGCCCTCCCTCCCGGCCGCAGCTTATCGCCAGTCGGTAGCCCCTTTCCGCAATACCCTCCTGCCGGGCCACCTGACTGGCAACATGCACCATGTGTCCCACGAGAGGCGCGTCAGTCTCGGTAAGCTCGGCCAGCGAGGCGATATGACGCACGGGTACGACCAGAATATGCACCGGTGCCTGGGGATTTATGTCACGGAAGGCAAATACTTCTTCATCCCGATAGACGATATCGCTCGGTATCTCCCCGTTCACAATCTTGCAGAAAATGCAGTCCATTTTCCCTCCCCTGCCTACTCCCGGTATTATTTACCGGGCATCACCGGCCTCAAGTCTCTCTATTACGGCATCAGCTACCTGTGATGTGCCCACTGCCCGGTCACTGACGACACCAGGCAGCATGTCATAAGTAACATACTTGCCCTCGGTAATAACGTCAGCAATGGCCTGTTCAAGGCGGTCAGCCGCGCCGACCTCCCCGAGATGGCGCAGCATCATCACCCCGGTAAGCATCATGGCCATGGGATTTACCCGGTTCCGCCCGGCATATTTCGGAGCGCTACCGTGCACCGGCTCAAAGACGGCTATCTCTTCGTTCAGGTTGGCCCCCGGCGCCAGCCCCAGCCCCCCCACCAAGCCGGCGCACAGGTCAGAAATAATATCGCCATAGAGGTTGGGCGCCACCACTACGTCGAACTGCTGCGGGCTCCTCACCAGCTGCATGGCCATGTTATCGACAATCCTGTCCTCAAACTCAATATCAGGGTAACCGGCGGCCACCTTCTTGGCTGCGGACAGGAACAGGCCGTCAGAGAACTTCATTATGTTGGCCTTATGTACCGCCGTCACCTTACGGCGATTACGGGCTCGGGCATAGTCAAAGGCGTAACGGACGATTCTCTCGCTGCGCATTTCGGAAATCGCCTTTATGCTGAAGCCGGAATCCAGCCTGACCTCTGGCTGCCTGGTCTCCTGTATCAGCGCTATCAGCCTCATGGCCTCAGCGGTGTCCTTTTCGAATTCAATACCGGCATAGAGGTCTTCGATATTTTCCCTGACGACAACGATATCAACGCCGGTATAGAGACCGGGAACGCCGACATAGCTCTTACACGGGCGAAGACAGGCATAGAGGTCTAGCTCTTTGCGCAGGGCGACATTAACACTACGGAAGCCAGAACCTACCGGGGTGGTCACCGGCCCTTTCAAGGCAATCCGGTTCTTCCTGATGGAATCCAGTACAAAACCGGGGAGGGGGGTGCCATACTCCTCCGGCACGCTACCGCCGATATTGACCTCTTCCCATCGGAAAGCAACCCCGGTCGCCTCCAGTACCCGTCGTGCCGCAGCCACAACCTCGGGACCCGTGCCATCCCCCGGAATAAGAGTAATATTATAGGCCATAAGAATATCCCCGCCGCTTATAGCTTAAAGTCACCGTATTTCTGAATATACGGTATGAGCCCGCCCTCGTCAAGGATGCCCAGCATGACCCGAGGAATCCTGCTAAAGTATAGCTTATTGCCATTGGTGATATCGTTAACGACGCCCACCACCAGATCTACCGCCAGCTCATCACCGTCGTCTATCCGGGCGGTATCGCAGATGAGCACCGGCAGTCCCTGGTTGATAGCGTTCCGGAAGAATACCCGGGCCACCGACTGGGCCAGGACAGCACTTACCCCGGCCAGCTTGATAACCAGCGCGGCATGCTCCCGGCTGGAACCAAGCCCGAAATTGCGACCGGCTACGATGAAGCCGCCCGGCTTAACCCTGGCGGCAAAGGTGGGGTCAGCATCCTCCATGACATGTTTAGCCAGTTCCGGGAGATTACTCCTCAGATGGGCCAGACGCCCTGGCACTATATGGTCGGTAGAGATACCGTCACCGAATTTGAATGCCCTGCCCCTGAGCACTTATACCGCCTCCATAACGCTCAAATTACCTCCCTGGGGTCGGTGATTTCGCCGGTAATGGCTGTAGCCGCCGCCGTAGCCGGGCTGCCCAGATAGATGAAAGACTCGGGATTACCCATGCGGCCTTTGAAGTTCCGATTGGCCGTAGAGAGGCAGACTTCGCCATCGCCCAGCACCCCCTGATGGACGCCCAGGCAGGCACCGCACCCTGGCGGCAGGACAACCGCTCCGGCCTCGACCAAGGTCTGGATATAGCCAGCGCCAATAGCCACCAGAAGAACCCGGCGCGATGCTGGGGCCACTATCAGCCTGACCACCGACTTTTTGTCTTTTAGTATCCCGGCGGCCACTGCCAAATCCTCAAGCCTACCGTTGGTGCAGGTACCGATGAACACCTGCTGCACCTTCGTCCCCTTAAGCTCCCGGGCGGGCGCCGTATTATCAACCGCATGTGGCCGGGCCACCACCGGCTCAAGGCTGTCTACATCCAGATTGATGACCCGGTCATACTCTGCGTCCGGGTCTGGCGAAATCGGACGGTAGTGCTCGGCCCGCCCCTGCTCAGCCAGGTAGTCCCGGGTAATCTCATCAGAGGGAAACAGCCCCACCTTGGCCCCGGCCTCCGCGGCCATGTTAGCCATAGTGAGCCGTGACGACAGGCTCATGGCCGCCACCGCGTCACCGCCGAACTCCAGCGCCTGGTAGGTAGCCCCATCGGCGCCTATCTGCCCTATCAGGGACAGAATGGCATCCTTGGCCCCGACACCCTCGCTGAAGCGGCCCTTCATTTCTATCCTGACGCTCTCCGGCACCCTGAGCCAGGTCCGACCCAGGGCAAAGGCAACCGCAGTGTCCGAAGAACCCATGCCGGTGGCGAAAGCGCCCAGTCCGCCGGCGGTAACCGTATGGGAATCGGCACCTATGATAACGTCGCCAGGCCTGGCCAGGGACTCGGCCACAATCTGGTGACAGACCCCCTCACCAACATCATAAATCAGGCATCCCGTCTTTCGGGCAAACCGGCGCAGCAGTTCGTGGTCGTTGGCGAGCCCCCGGTTGGGGCTGGGCGCAGCGTGGTCGAGGAACAGGGCCGCCTTCTGCGGTTCGGCCAAGTGGGTAAACCCGGCGGCCTCAAACTGCCTGATGGTCAGCGGCCCGGTGGTGTCCTGAACGAAGGCCAGGTCAATCCCGGCAATGATAGTGTCCCCCGGCCTGACATCACCACCGGTCTTTACACTCAGTATCTTCTCGGCTAACGTTTTCCCCACACCACACACCTTGACTGACCTGAACTCTAGGCTATTATCGCCAGGACGTCGTCTCGCTCGACGCTGTCACCGGCCTTAAAGTTTACGGCCTTAACCCGACCACTGACCGGAGCGGTGATGGCATTAGCCATCTTCATCGCCTCTAACACTACAACGACATCATCAGCCTGAACCTCAGTGCCTACCTCAACATTATAGCTCAATATTACTCCGGGCAGTGGGGCCAGGATAGCCGTCTCCCCAGCTTCCACCACCCCCACCGCCGGCTCATCCTTCACCTCCGATTTTACCGGCGGCGGGTCATCGGCCGCAACCGCCGGCATATCTAGCGGAGACCCATCCGCCGCCTCTACGCCGACAGTATGAACCTGATCATCAATATAAACGTTAAACTTCCTGATGCCGCCAGTGGCTGGGGGGTCTTTTTCCGCCAGCTTGCCGGCTTTTAGCTTAGCGATAAGCTCATCCTCACGCCGGACATCCTCCAGCGTCTTCGGCATTACCTCGGGGGGCGGCGTTTCCAGCCCGTACTTCCAGCGCAGGAAGCGCATACCGGTGGTGGGATAGAGGGCGTAAATAAGCACATCACCGATATCCCGGGCGATGTCTCTAGTATCCTCCCCAGCTTTTTCCAGCTCCGGTGCCAGCATATCGGCCGCCCGGCAGGTAATAGGCGTCTCTCCCCTTTCGTAGCCCTTGAGCACCTTTTTCTGGACCTCTGGGTCAATCGGGGCGGGCGGTCTGCCATACAGCCAGTAAACATAGTCCTTCACCTGGCCGGATATCATCTTGTAACGGCCAAAGAGGACATTCTGCACCGCCTGAATGCCGACAATCTGGCTGGTTGGAGTGACCAGCGGCGGGTAGCCCAGTTCCTCTCTGACTCGCGGCAACTCCTCATACACCTCGTCTATCTTGTCCAGCGCCCCGGCTTCCCGCAGCTGGGCCACCAGATTGGTGGTCATCCCTCCCGGAACCTGGTGCATGAGCACACCGGTGTCAATAACCGCTAGGCGGGTGCTGTCCAGGAAATCTCGGTACTTGGGGGCGATAGTCTCCAGATACTGCCCCAGCTTGAACAAATGCGCCAGGTCCAGCCCGGTATCACGGGGTGTCCCCTGGAGAGCCACCACCATCGGCTCAACCGCCGGGTGTGAGGAACGTAGGGCAAACGGGGCCAGGACGGTATCAATAATGTCCACCCCGGCTTCAATGGCCTTGAGACAGGACATCGAGGCCATACCACTGGTGTAGTGCGTGTGGAGGTTCACCGGTATTTTCAATGCCGTCTTCAGGGCTTTAATCAGATCATAGGCATCATCAGGGGAAATCAGCCCGGCCATGTCTTTCACGCACAGGCTATCGGCCCCCATATCTTGCAGGACCAGCGCCTTATCAACGAAATACTCGATGTTATATACCGGTCCCCCCAGCTTTGGCTCGGTCAGGGAATAGCACAGCGTTAGCTGGGCATGCTTGCCGCACTCCTTGATTACCTTGAGAGCGGTCTCAAAGTTACGCTCATCGTTAACGGCGTCAAAGACACGGAAGATATCAATGCCGACTTCAGCGGCATGACGGACAAAAGCGGTCACCACATCATCGGCGTAGTTACGATAGCCGACCAGATTCTGCCCCCTGAGGAGCATCTGCAAGGGGGTATCGGGCATCAGCTTCTTCAGGATACGCACCCTATCCCATGGGTCCTCGTTGAGAAAGCGTGTGGTCACATCGAAGGTAGCACCCCCCCACACCTCCATAGAGTAAAAGCCCGTCCGGTTCATATCCGGGGCAATGGGTACCATGTCCTCGGTCCGCATGCGGGTGGCAAACAGGGACTGATGCCCATCACGCAAAGTTAAATCAGTAATCTTGACCGAAGTGTCAGTCATCTTCAAAGTTCCCGTCCTTTTCTAGTGATTAAATCAGCGCTATTTACGAATTAATCGGTTGCACCTTGGATTCTTTTCGGGGCGGTGTCACCGGGGTCACTACAGACGCTTGCTCAATCTGAAGGTAGGCAACGATAGCGCTGAGTATGGCGGCAGTCAACTTCTGCTTGTCTTCCATCCTTTTCCCTCTACTGCCTTACCGTGAAACAGTCCCGCCCGTCTGAGGGCTACCCGCCGGGGAATCAGGTATCGCCAAAGCACCAGCCAGCCCGAGGCTGGCCGCTATGCGGTCAACAGAGTCCGATTGCCTACGCATTATCATTTTACTAGCAACCATCATAACATACTGGCCGCAGTACCAACAAGTATCAGCTTTTATGTTAAATATATCCTTCAGTCTTTATCTTCTTCCCTACTAAAGCAATTTTTACCCTGAACTTGATAAACAACCGTCAGAGAATGCTACAATAGAGATGGCTTCTTACACCGCGTATCCTAAATTAAGGAGTATTTTATGACCGCGGTATATCTTGGCCTGGGCTCAAATATGGGAGACCGACAGGGTAATCTTAAACGGGCTTTAGACTTGCTATCGCAACGACTGCGTACGGAGAAAGTCTCGCCAACATATGACACCGAGCCGGTGGGCAATCCCGACCAGCCCCGTTTTCTCAACCTGGTATGTCAGGTCGCTACCGCTTTGGAACCAATAGCGTTGCTCACCCTGATAAAGGGCATCGAAAGCAAGCTGGGCAGGTTGCCCAACACCTCCAACCTCCCCCGCCCCATTGATATTGATATCCTGTTTTATGGTAACCTAGTTATGGAGACCGAGAAACTGGTCATCCCCCACCCCAGACTCACCGAGCGGTCATTCGTTCTTATCCCTCTAGCCGAGATTGCCCCTGATCTGGTGCACCCGGTAAACGGCAAAACGGTTGCCGAACTGTTAAAAGCCCAAACCCGGCTGCAGGGCGTATTTAAATGGGAAAACAGATAAGGAGAAAGCATGTACGAGCTAGCGGTAGAGCAGCACTTCGATGCCGCCCACTTCCTGAGGGGCTACAAGGGCAAGTGTGAGGCACTGCACGGGCATCGTTTCCAGGTGGTGGTGAAGATAAAATCGGCCGCGCTGGACGATATCGGTATCGTCTATGATTTCAGTGACCTGAAAGGGCACCTGAAAGACATACTAGCCCGATTTGACCACACCTGCCTCAATGAGGTGCCGCCTTTTGACCGGATAAACCCCTCCTCGGAGAATATCGCCGCCACCGTCTATGGCGAGCTTGAACCCAGGCTAAGAGAAGCGCCGGTTTCGGTCTCCAGCGTGGAAGTCTGGGAGTCGCCGGAGGCACATGTCAGTTATATTCCCGACTAATCACCCGGTTCTGGCGGCAGCAGATTGGGGATGGTATCCACAATGGGATAGTTGACAGCACACTTCGGACAGCGCAGGGAGCCGGTAATCACTTCCCGCTCGTCCTCTTCCTCCACGGTCAGCTCCAGCTCTCCCTTGCAGACCGGGCAGGCCAGGATGTCCATCAAATCTCTCTTCATGCTCGAATTATATCACCGGACTTCATCCCATGCCAGCCTTTTTAACCCCACCCACCAACCGCCTAGCCCGATCTTCTTGCCTTTTTGATCCGCTTCCGTTACAATCCGGTTGATGAGAGAAGGAGGGCTTTGACATGGCGAAGCTAAGTAACGAAGCCAAGAAGATAATCGGTGAATTCGGCCCGGCGCTCATCGCCACGGCGAACAAAGCGGGCAAGCCGAACGTATCGCCCAAGGGGTCTTTCCGCGTCCTAGACGACGAGCACGTCATCTTTGCCAACATTGCCTCACCCCGTACCATGGCCAACCTCAAGGAGAACCCGCAGCTAACGGCGATAATGCTGGATCGCTCCAGCCGCAAGGGCTGCCGTATCTGGGGGAAGGCCGAGATTCTGAGCAGTGGCGACCTGTTCGATGCCGTCTCCGCCGAGTTCGCTAAGAGAGACATGAAGGTCAAGCATGTCGTCAAGGTTACCGTGGAAGAGGTAGCCACATTCTAGCCCGCTGGTACGCCTTTCAGATACCAGCCGCCGTTCAGCAAAGCTTCGCAATAAAGAGTTTACTTTAACTGCGGGGCAGGAAGCGGGCAGCGATGTACCCATCCTGGATGGGAGTGTTTAGGACTCCCTATAAGTTATGCTCGTAAAGAAGTGCTATCTGTGTCCCCGTGTCTATATAATTACTGATATACTGATTCTTCAATCGCCTTAGCGATACTCAGATGACCACCAACGCCAATGGAGGCGCTTTCATCAGGAAGCCTGACCCCGAAAAAGCTGCCGAGAACGGTTAAGCCCGTTCCTTTAACAAATGCATTAAAGACACAACACAAAATGAATAAGAAAGCCTTCGGCATACTGGTGGCTACTATGTCCGTCTCTGTGTTAGGGATAAGCATATTGGTGCCGTTGTTGCCAATTTACGCCAGCGAACTGGGGGCCACCGGCTTCGAATTAGGCATCGTCTTTGCTGGTTTTGGCATCTCGCATGCTATTTTTCTGCCTATTGTTGGTAAATTATCAGACCGTTTCGGGCGTAAGGTGTTTCTCTGTACCAGCCTCTCCTGCCTGGTACCTATCTTTCTGAGCTTCATCTGGGCACAGAATGCCCTTCATCTGATAATCATCCGCTGCCTGCAAGGCATTGCTACCACCATGCATCTACCCATCGCTCAGGCTTATCTCGGCGACCTCACCCCGGCTGGCGAAGAGGGTAAGTGGACGGGCCACTTCAGCGCGATCCTTCTATCCAGCCTGGGGATTGGCCCCCTGTTTGGCGGCCTGATGGCTGACATTCTCGGTATGAACGCCGCCTTTATAGCCATGTCATCACTGACCCTAATTGGCCTGATAGCCACCATCATCTGGCTACCGGAGGCCCCCCGGAAAACCACGGCTAAAAAAGAAGCCCTTTCCATCGCCAAGTTGAGAAGAAGCGACATACTTAAGGGCGCCTTTGCTTTTCGGCTGGCGATAGGATTCAGCACCGGCATCCTGCTGACCTTTTTACCTGTCCTGGCCAACCAGCAACTCGGCCTGAGCATGAGTCTGGTCGGCGTGTTGCTGGCATCACGGACACCGATAGCATTGATGCAGACCATTACCGGCAGACTGGCCGACAAACTCAGCAAGAGGATTCTGGTAGTCATCGGCAGCGCCATCGGGCTTATATTTATGGCGATACTCCCCACCGGTGCCAACTTCTGGACACTGCTAATTATTTTATGTGTTTCGGCGGTCGGCATCACCCTGGCCATGCCAGCCGCTACCGCCTTTGTCATCGAAGAGGGCCGCACCTACGGCATGGGCACCGCTATGGCGGTATTCATGATGGCCATGACCATCGGGCAGGGGTCAGGACCTATCTTACTCGGCGGAATAGTAGATTTATTGGGGGTCGAAGCGGCGTTTTACTATGGGGGAACCATTCCCCTGATCGGCATCATCTTGTTTGCCTGGTTCACCAGAAATTACATCAAGGGTAGACCGATCCGAACGCCAGCGCCAACAGCCGAGAATCTCTAATTGGCTTTCAGCGAGCCAGATTAAAAACCGGCCTATATTGGGATTAGCTGGCCAAAACCGGCCGACACAAAAAAGCAGGGAGAATCCCTTAACGGGACTCCCCCTGCTCTTGTTTCTCACTAATGCCCGATAGTTTATTCCGACGCCGACAGGCTGAACACTCTTGCCCTGACCGTCACCACCTTGGCCAGGGGCGGGTCATCCTCATCGGTATAGATAACCACCGCCTTCTGCCCCTCCAAGAAAGGGGTACCCTGCAAACGCAGATTAAAGACGGTATCATCATCGTACTCGAAGGTAATTTCATCGTCCCCCGATAGCGGCATGACCGTCAGGCTTGATTCATCCACATCGGTCACCTCGCCAGTGATACGCTGGTAGGCTGCTGCCTCCATAATAAGAACCAGCTTGGCCAGTGGGTCGCCATCGTTGGGTACCGTCCACACTATCACCTGGTCTTCAATAGCAAGGTCATCGAAAGTAACCTCCTCCCCAAACGGGCACATCCAGCGGAGATTCCCCTGCAACCGCCTTGCCTTATCCTGGTCACCGCCATTATCCGCCTCTGCCAGCCGCTGCCTCTCCTGCAAGGCGAGCCGTGTCTCTTCCGATATCGCTTCCCGCCGTTGCGGCATCACTCCTTGTTTTTGCGGGGCGGCCACCTCTGGTTTGCCAAAAATCTGAAACTTGTTCAAAAGATTGTTCTGAACATTCGCCTTCAATCGTGTCTTTTCCTGGGTGGCTGTTTCTGTCCTCTCCTGCTGTTCTACCGCTGTCTGCAAAAGTCCGTGGCCCAATATGGCAAAAGGCGGCCGCGAGATGTTCACCTTAAAGAAACGCGTGCCATCATTTACTGAAATCACCACGTCGTCATCCTCTTGCTGGATMGTAAAAGAGGACTCGTCAATATCRGAYACCTCGCCTCTATAGAGACGCTGGTGCAKCTTAYCACCGACCTTRTCKGTTTCCGTCCCGTTCGARGCAGCCARMSCGGGGAGYGTTGYCCCCAGCACYAGGGCCAGGGCCARTGTYAGTACYACACCRATTTTCCAGAMCTTCATCTTGTCTTGACCTCCTGYAGTCTAAATTTCYTTCCCRTCAGCAGCMACGCGSAYGCCACCACCRTCATTGCCAGCGGAATAGCCATTATAAGCATCTATACTCACCTCCAGAATTAAGTCAACCTCTCGCTATATATAACGAAAAAAAAGTCATCTGGTTAGTTGCATCGCCAACTCTCTCCCATCAACAGTCCTCAGCCCGCAAACACCCCGATTATTTGACAATGGAGCCGCAGTACTATAACCTTACTTTCCAGGCGGGGCGGAGAGAAACATCTTAACCACCAAACCGCCCCGTCCTGGAAATTCCCTTGCGGCAATAACAGCCACCGACATACTGAGCAAAGGCGGCAAAAGATGACATTCTGGCAAGGTCTGGTCCTGGGAGCAGTCCAGGGTATAGCCGAATGGCTGCCAGTAAGCAGTGAGGGTATCAACACCCTTATTCTGCTGAACTTCTTTCAAAAGACACCGGCCGAAGCCGTTCTAATCTCGATATGGCTGCACACTGGTACCGTGCTGGCCGCCCTGGTCTATTTCAGAAAGGACGTCATGGCCATACTGGGCAACCTTCCGCAGTATTTCAAGAGACTGGGCACTGGCAACCGCTCGGAATGGGACACGATAACCACTTTTTTAATTATTGCCAGCCTGCTGACCGGCATTATCGGCGCCCCCATGATAATCCTGGGCCTGAACCAGGAAGAAGTCCTGAACGATAACCTGATAACATTAACCGCGGGCCTCACCGTCACCTTTACTATGGCCAGTATCGCCATGGCCGTTATCGGCATCTTTCTGATAGTAACCGGGCTGCTGCAGAAATACGCCGCCAGGGTCTCGGGTACCAAAACCCGGGTGGGCATAAAGGATGCCATTTTACTTGGTGTGGTCCAGGCCTTTTCGGTACTGCCCGGGCTGAGCCGGTCCGGCCTTACCGTATCTGCCCTTCTCTTTCGGGGATGTGAGGCCAGATATGCCATAAGAATGAGCTTTCTGATGAGTATTCCCGTCCTACTGGCGGCAGTGGTGGGGCTGGGTGTAATCGGCGGCGTTGATTTTAGTCCGGCGTACCTCGGCGGTACCGTAACTGCCTTCCTCTTCGGGATACTGACGGTTGGTGCCCTGCTGAGAATCGCCAACCGGATTCAGTTCTGGAAGTTCTGCTTTGTCCTCGGGGGGCTGAGCTTCTTGCCGCTGGTGATAGAGAACCTGTAGCCGACCAGTAAATGGCAGTATGGTCATACAGCTTAGCCTAGCGACTGTAGCCCCGGGGGTGCTCCTTCATCCAGCGCCAGCTGCTGCTGACGATACCCTCCAGTCCCTCATATTCCGGTTTCCAGCCCAGCTCCTGCCGCGCCAGCGCCGAGCTGGCTACCAGCACCGCCGGGTCTCCGGGACGCCGGGCGCTTACTTTAGCCGGAATATCCACCCCGGTAACCTGCCTGGCCACCTCGACCACTTCTATAACCGAATGGCCCCCGCCGCTACCCAAGTTATATGCCCGTCCGCTCCGGTCTTCCAGCCTTTTCAGGGCCAGAATATGCGCCCGGGCGATGTCAATCACGTGGACGTAATCACGGACACAGCTCCCGTCTCTGGTGGGATAGTCGGTGCCAAATAGGGTCACCGGCGCGCTCCTGTCCAGAGCCGCCCTGAGAACGTTTGGGATCAGATGGGTCTCCGGCTGGTGGTCTTCGCCGAGACGCCGGCTGGCACCAGCGGCATTGAAATAGCGAAGGCAGATAAACTTAAGCTGGTAAGCCCGGCCATACCACTCCAAAATACGTTCAAAGATAAGCTTGGTCTCGCCGTAAGGGTTAAGGGGCACTTTGGGATGGTCTTCGCCAATTTCGTCAGCCTGGGGTTCCCCATAGACGGCGGCACTGGAGGAGAAGATGAGCCGGCGGACGTCGTGCTCTAACATGGCATCCAGCAGGTTCAGACCGCCAACAACATTGCACCGGAAATGACGGGTGGTGTCAGTCATGGAGACCGGGACCACCGTCTCCGCCGCCATGTGCATCACGGCATCAATCCTGTTCTGGGCAAAGACTTTTTCCAGCTCCTGCCGGACAGTTATATCCGCCACCATGAATTCGGCACCCTCCGGGACGGCATCATGGTGGCCCTCCTGCAGGTTATCCAGAACAATGACCCCAAAGCCCTCTTTCAGCAGCTCTTCAGCCACAACACTACCTACATATCCCGCGCCGCCAGTTACCAGAACCTCCATATCCAATACCCTCCGCAAGACTGCTACCGAGATTGTAGCAACTAAAGACGTAGCACGCAACCACAGAACACCCTTGACGGCCCTGGCTACCAGCAAGTAGACTAGCATAGGTACCAATCATGAAGGTTATCGGACTTACCGGCGGCATCGGCAGCGGCAAGAGCACCGTCGCCCACTTTCTGGCGGAACTGGGGGCGGTCATCATTGATGCCGACAAGGTGGGGCACGAGGCTTTCAAACCCGGCACTGAACTGTGGCAGGAGGTGACAGCCGCCTTTGGCGAGCAAATCCTGACCACCAGCGGCGAGATTGACCGCCAGAAGCTGGGCGAGATGGTGTTTGCCGACCCAAGGCGGCTGTCACAATTGAACGAGATAATGCACCCCCGGATGTCCGAAATGGTCAAGGCCCAACTCGAAGACTACCGCCGCCAGAGGGTAGCCGTAGCCGTGCTCGAAGCCACCCTGCTTATCGAGGCCGGGGGCGAGTGGACCAAGCTGGTAGATGAAATCTGGGTAACGGTGGCCTCGGAGGCCACCGTGCTCAAGAGAGTGATGGAACGGAGCGGGCTATCCGAGGCAGAGTCCCTGGCCCGTATACGCTCCCAGATGCCCCCGACGGAAAAAGTGCGGCACGCCGACGTGGTCATCAACACCGAATACAGCCTTGACGAGATGAAGATAAAAGTAAAAGAGCTGTGGCACGTGCGGCAAATCGACCGGGGTAACGGCTAAAATTTGACACCCACGCTGCCGTCATAGTAAAATATTATTTTTAGCGGAGGTTTGAGATTTACGCCATAATTGAAACGGGTGGCAAGCAGTACCGGGTGGCCCCGGGGCAGACCATCAAGGTAGAACGTCTTAACGTGCCTGATGGTAAGACCGTGGAGCTTGACCGGGTCCTGCTCGTGGCCGACGGCGATAAGGTGACTGTCGGCAAACCGGCCATTGACGGCGCAAAGGTACTGGCTACATCGGCCGGAGAGGGCCGGAGTAAAAAGATAACTGTCTTCAAGTACAAGCGCAAGACACGCTACCAGAAGAAGACGGGCCACCGTCAGCCCTATACCACGCTGACCATTGACCGGATTGCCGAGCCAGGGACCGGCGAGAGCAAGCCGGCACGCAAGGCCCGGCCGCGCAAGAAGAAAGAGGTAACCGAGGATGGCCCATAAAAAGGCCGGCGGCAGCAGCCGCTGCGGTCGTGACAGCAAAGCGAAACGGCTCGGTGTTAAAAAGTACGGCGGTGAGCAGGTCAACGCCGGGACTATCCTGGTTCGCCAGCGGGGTACCAGAATTCATGCCGGTAACAATGTCGGCGTGGGTAAAGACTATACCCTATTCGCCCTTATCGACGGCACCGTTAAATTTGAGCCCACCAGCAACAACCGGCGCAAGGTCAGCGTTTACACGGGCTGACCCGGCCGCAGCCATCGGCGGCAATTAGTGTGTCTTACCTCACAACCTCATTATGGTGAAGAAAGAAGATAGCGGAATAAATGAAAGATAAGCTCCACCCCAAGTATTATGATGATGCCCAGGTAGTCTGTGCCTGCGGCAACACCTTTACCACCGGTTCCACCAAAAAACTGCTCAAGGTCGAGCTGTGCAGCAAGTGCCACCCCTTCTTCACCGGCGAGCGCCGGCTGGTGGACACCGGCGGACGGGTAGAGCGTTTCAAGCGGCGCTACAAGGTAAAAGACTAGTCCGACACACGAATAGGTCCAGGAGCGGGCTGGCTACCGCTCCTTTTTTTACCTGCTGAGGTCTCTTCATGGCGAAAAGGTTCTATTATGGGGGCCAGGCGGTCATCGACGGCGTGATGATGCGGGGTCGCAAGGCAGTGGTAACTGCTGTCCGCCGCCCCGGCGGCGGGCTGGCGTTCGATGTTCAGCCCCTCTCCCCTATCTATTCCGGCTGGATGAGACGGACCCCACTGCTAAGGGGTATTATTGTCCTTATCGAGGCGATGTACCTCGGTATCAAGTCTCTACTCTATTCAGCCAACGTATCCCTAGAGGAGGAAGAGGAGCAGATTTCGGGGTGGATGGTCTGGGTGATAGTGATATTTTCGGTGGCCCTGGCAGTTGTCCTTTTCTCATTAGTACCTTTATACCTCACCGATTTGTTTCTCGACCCCTCCCTGCCCTTTTATCTGGTGGAGGGCGTACTGCGAGTGTGCATCTTCATCCTGTACATCGGGTTGGTATCTTTCGTGCCCAGCATAAGGCAGACATTCGCCTACCATGGCGCCGAGCACAAGGCGGTCAACGCCTATGAAGACGGCGCGCCACTGGAAGTAGAAGCCGTCAGGAAATACGACACTGCCCACCGGCGCTGCGGCACCAGCTTCCTGTTTGTCGTGCTGGTTATCGCTATTCTGGTATTCTCCATTATCGGCGCCTTACCCTGGTGGCAGATGTTGCTATCTCGCGTCATCCTCATCCCGGTCATTGCCGCTCTTGGCTACGAGGCCATCTATTTTAGTGCCAACCACACCGGTAACGCCATCGTCAGGACTCTCTCCACCCCCGGGCTGTGGTTACAGTCGCTGACGACGCGCCAGCCCGACGATGGCCAGCTAGAGGTAGCTCTTTCAGCGTTGAGTAAAGCGATAGAGGCCGACCAGCTTGAGGAAGCCGACTAGGTATCCTCCTGACTGCCCTGGCTCGTCTCAGTCTGAGCAATCTCCTGGAAGAAACAGGTGTGGTGGCCGGTATGACATACGGGGCCAGTCGGCCGGGCGCGGACAAGAATAGTATCGCTGTCGCAGTCCTTCCATACGGAATGCACCTTGATACGATTACCCGATGTCTCTCCCTTGTGCCATAGCTCCTGCCGGCTGCGGCTGTAGAACCAGGCTTCACCGCTGGAGAGGGTCCTTTGCAGGGCTTCCTCATTCATGTAACCCAGCATCAGCACCTCGCCGGTGTCGGCATCCTGGACTACCGCCGGGACAAGTCCCTTATCGTTATATTTAATATCTTTTATATCTTTTATCAACCTCACCCCCTGTATCCCCCTCTCCTCTCCAGGAGAGGGGGACAAATTTATCAGAGAGGCTAAAGCCTCTCTGAAACTCTCCCTTTACCACTCTTCCTCAAAGAGCGGTGGCAAGATAAAGTAAGAGGGGTGAAGCCCCTCTTCTACTCCCCTCCCCAAATACCAAGGACCGTAAGTCAAATAAGGTAGTGATCTCATTAGAATTACATAAACAACGAATTAGCATCTAACTGGTTATCTGCTGACCTCTGCTATTGCCTGCTTAAGGTCAATATCACCGGTATAGAGAGCCCTCCCAATTATAGCCCCCTCGACACCGATTTGCCCCAGTATCTTCAGATGGACAGGAGAGGTAATGCCGCCGGCGGCGATTATCGGCAGGCTGACGGCTTCGACCAGCTCGGCAACGCCGGTGAAATCGGGTTCGGTAAGGGTACCATCACGGCCGACATCAGTATAAATCAAGCGCCTGACGCCAAGCCGCGCCATGGCCCGGGCAAAGACCACCGTCTCCAGTTCCGTCTCCTTAAACCAGCCGTGCGTCGCCACCCGCCCTCCACGGGCATCAATGCTGACCACAAGCCTCTCTCCGAAGCGACGGCACATCTCCTCAACCAGCTCTGGTTTCTCCACCGCTGCCGTTCCCAGAATGACGCGCTCTACTCCGGCCTTAAGCAACCGGTCTACTGCCGCCATGTCCCGGATGCCACCACCGACCTGGGTGGGAACCAGGACCGAGCGGGCTATTTCGGCGATAATTTCGAGATTACGAAGTTCGCCGGCAGCCGCCCCGTCAAGGTCAACGATGTGTAGCCTCGTCGCCCCCAGTGACTGCCACCTTAGAGCCACCTCAGCCGGGTCGTCAGAGAAGACCGTCTCCTGAGTGTAATCACCCTGGTAAAGGCGGACACACCGGCCCTCTTTCAGGTCTACGGCCGGGATTATCTCTATGGTAACCTCACCCCCCTGTCTCCAGATCCTGAAAAAGAAAAGGGGAAATACTGCCAGAATAAGCGGCCTTCGTACTTCCCCCCAAGCTGTGACTACAGATTGATGTTGGAATATTTACGCCATGGTCTGGCATTAAATGCCTTGTTATCCTTGTTCTTGTCTTGCAGGATATCCAGGGCCCGATTTATAACCTTCCGGGTATCACTGGGCATAATGATTTCGTCAATATAGCCCCGCTCAGCCCCACAGTACGGGTTTTCGTAGATGTCGCTATATTCCTTTATCCTCTGGTTACGCATCTCTTCCGGATTCTCAGCGTCCCTTATCTCCCGGGCGAAGATTACGCTGGCCGCTGTCTCAGCACCAACGATGGTGACCCGAGCCGTCGGCCAGGCAAAGACGAGGTCGGCACCGATACCCTTGTCCAGCATCCCGTAGTGAGCGCCGGCATAGGATTTCCGCACAATTATCGAAATCAGGGGGATACTGGCGTCGGCCCAGGCAAACAGCATCTTGGCGCCATGGCGCAGGATGCCCTTCCAGTCCTCCTCTGGGCCAATCATATAGCCGGGGCAGTCCCCGAGGGTGACCACCGGAATGTTGAACAGGTCACAGAACCGGACGAAGCGGGCCCCTTTGTCGGCGGCATCGCAATCAATAATGCCAGCGCGCCACATGGGCTGGTTCGCCCAGATGCCTACCGGGCGGCCATTAAACCGGGCAAAACCGGTGATCACACTGCGGGAATGCTCTTTCAGCGTCTCGAAGAAATAGCCATCGTCCACTATGGCATTAATCACCTTAAACATATCGTACGGCTGCGTTGGCCGGTCCGGAATTATGTTATTAAGCTCGGGGCTGGTCCGCTCCGGGTCATCCTTGCACTCGATAGTGGGCGGCATTTCCCGGTTGTTGGAAGGAAAGAAAGACAGCATTTCCTTGGTCTTATCCAGGGCCTCTTTATCGTCTTTCACCACGATGTGGGTCTGACCCGATTTAACGGCATGTGCCTTCCAGCCGGAAAGCTCTTCAAGGCTGATTTCCTGACCCAGCTGCGTCTTCACGAAGGCCGGTCCGGCGATGCCCATAAAACCGGTGTCACGGCACTGGATGAGGAAGTCCTGCATTATGGGATGATAGGCCTGCCCACCGAGACAGGGCCCCATGAGCAAGGCTATCTGGGGCACAATGCCCGATGCCTGTATCTGAGTCCTGAACAGGACACCGTATATCTCCAGCGTATCCATCCCTTCCTGGAGTCGGGCGCCGCCGGAGTCATTCATACCAATCACCGGCCAGCCCATTTCCTTAGCAAAGTTGATGGCCCGTATCTCTTTCAAACCATGATACTCACCAAAGGTGCCGGCCATGGCCATATAGTCCTCGGCAAAGGCAACCACCGGACGGCCGTTCACCAGGCCGTAGCCGGTGACCACCCCCTCCGCCGGTACCTCCCTACCCGCCATACCAAAGTGGACGGTCCGGTGCTTGACGAACAGGCCAATCTCGGTGAATGTGCCCTTATCGAAAAAGTAGTCTATTCTCTCTCTGGCTGTCCACTGCCCCCCCTTATGGCGCTTTTCAATCTGCTCCGGGGAGGCCATCTGCTCTATTTTGGCCCTTTTCTTTTTATACTCCTCAATCAACTCCTCTGTCGTTGACATGACAATACTCCCTCTCCTTTCCCTGATTTTTGCAGGTAGCCTTTGAGATTATAACACTTTGTCATATTGACCTCAACTTAAGGACGAGACTGATCAAATTACACCCTGCTTTCTTAAGGCGGTAATATCACCGGCACTCATCCCCAGTAAATCCCGAAAGACGTAATCATTGTCCTGGCCCGCTGTCGGTGCTGCCCGACGGTATCTGGCCTGTGTCCGGGACAGCCTTATGGGTACGGCATCAGATACAGTCTTGCCCAGCTCTGGGTGACCCAGTTCGACAAAGAAACCGCGCGACCTGAGTTGAGGGTCGTTGACCAGGTCACGGGCATCCTGCACCACCCCAGCGGCGATTCCCGCTGCCTGCAACCGGTTCATCACTTCTTCGGCGGTGTGCTGTATTGTCCACCTCTCAACCCACCCATCCAGCTCATCAGCATTTTCCAGCCTGCGGGCTGAGGTAGCAAAACGGCTGTCCTCCGACCATGACGGGTCGCCCAGGACACGGCAAAAGCGGCACCACTCCTCGTCATTAAACACGGCGATAGCGCACCATCGGTCATCGCCGCGACAGCGGTAGATTCCATGAGGCGCCGCTTCGGCGGAGCGGTTGCCCATTGGCTCCGGCGACCGGCCATCAGCCGTGTATTCCAGAACGGCGTCACCAAGGAGGCTGGCCATCGCCTCTACCTGCGATACGTCAATGTACTGCCCCTCCCCCGTCCGGCGGCGATACTCCAGAGCACCGAGCATTGCCAGGGCGGCCACCAGGCCGGCGACATGGTCGGCATGGGCATAACCCGGCCCCATCGGCGGCTTACCGGGCAACGAGGTAAGATAGGTCATACCGGAAAAGGCGTGAACGGTGGGGCCGAAACCGACATAGTCCCGCTGCGGCCCGGTGCTGCCCATGGTGGACATGCTGAGCATAATCAGGTCTGGCTTTATCCTCTTCAGGCTCTCGTAGTCCAGCCCCCAGTTAGCCATTACCCTGGGGGTAAAATTCTCCACCACGGCATCGCTTATGGCCACCAGCTTTTTGGCTATGGCCACCCCCTCCCCCTTATTAAGGTTCAGGGTGATGCCCAGCTTGTTGCGGTTCCAAGTGCTGTAGTAGCCCCGACTGAAGGCATCCTCTGCCTCCTCCGGCAGCAGCGGCTGGACTTTAATCACCTCCGCCCCGAAGTCGGCCAGTATGCGGGTGGCGTACGGCCCCGCCAACACCCAGCTAAAGTCTAATATTCTAATGTTTTGCAGGATTGGTTGGTTTGTCATTTTTTAAATCTATTCCCACCCACCACCCTCGTTCGGTCTTGCGCTAAATAACCTGCCACCCCTCCACCCTTGGGGTGTTTAAGAGGGGCGAAGCCCCTCTCCACTATCCCTCCCCCTCTCCTACAAAGGAGAGGGGGATAAAGGGGGTGAGGTAGATAAACAACTAAATTATATACCCCTGAGTGCCGTATTGTAACCACCTAAATTATATGCTAGCATGGGGGCGAAACAGGTGGCCGACCTTGCGTCTGGCCTTTTAATCCTCAAGGAATTGCGACTCAAATATGCTACGCGGGAGGCCTTGCTTTGGATAAGAGAACCATGTGCAAAGGGTGCGGCATGCGTTGCGGCCTGGTTATTGAATTCGCTGACGGTAAGCCTACCAAAGTGAAGGGGGACAAAGAAGCCATGTCACAGGGGTTTATCTGTCCTCGCCCCAAAGCTCTCGTCTTCGAGCGGACAAATCACCCACAGCGCGTTTTGTATCCCTTAAAAAAGGTGGGGCAGAGGTGGGGTGGTGAGTGGCAGCGCATATCATGGGACCAGGCGCTTGACGAGATTGCCGCCAGGCTCGGCGAGATAAAAGATACGTATGGCGCCGAAGCCATTGCGGTACATGCCTCCAACGGCTTTGCCTGCTCACCAGTCACCCGCCGGTTCTCGAACCTGCTCGGTACCCCCAACCAGATGGAGGACGGCCTGGTCTGTTTCATGAATGTGCGCAAAATAGAAGAGGCTACCTTCGGCTGGCCAGCCATGTTCTCCGATTCCGAGAATGCAAGATGCGTTGTCGTGTGGGGAGGCAACCCGGCCAACAGTCATATTCATGAGTACCACACAGTCAAGGAAGGTCGCAAGCGAGGGGCCAAGCTTATCGTAGTTGACCCCAGACTCACCGAGACAGCCAGGATAGCCGACATATGGCTGCAAATCAGGCCAACTTCTGACGGGGCCCTGTTCCTGTGCTGGCTAAACATCATTATACAGGAGGAGCTCTACGATAAGGATTTCGTGGCGAAGTGGACTAACGCCCCTTACTTGGTAAGGTCCGACACCAAGAAGCTGCTTAGGGAGAGTGATATCAACGCCGGAGGTGACCCCGAAAGGTTCATGGCCTGGGATGTTGCCGCCGCAAGACCGGTGGCTTTCGATAGAGAGGCTTTAAGTTACCGGTCTCCTGACGTCAGAACGGCTCTTACTGGAGCGTATACGGCCACGCTGGCCAGCAGGGAAAAAGTTGAATGCAAAACCGTGTGGCAACTACTCAAAGAACGGGTAGCCGACTACACAGCGGAGAAAGTTTCCGAGATAACGTGGGTCCCGGCTGACAAGATTAGAGATGCGGCACGGATGTACGCCACCAACAGGCCGGCCAGCCTCGTATTCGGGATGGCCCTAGACGGCATCGGCCGGAACTCCTGTCAGGCGATTCGGGCCCGGGCCATACTACGAACTATAACCGGCAACGTCGACGTGAAGGGCGGCAGCGTTATCCCTGGTCCCTACCCCGGGAAGAGGTTCGATTCCCAAATCGAGGAAAACGATAAGCTTTCACCAGAGCAGAAGAGGAAGCTTTTAGGGGCAGACAAGTTCCGGCTAATCTCATGGGAGTCCTACGAAGACCTGTGGCAATACCAGCAAAAGGCCGGCTACCCGAACCCTTTCCCCTCAGCTTATACCTGTTATGCTCACAAACCGGCGGTGTGGCGGGCCATGCTTACCGGCCAGCCATACCCGGTCAAGGCCTTCTTGGTGGTGGGTGCCAACCCCTTGGTCATGAGCACCAACGCGACGCTGGCTTTCGAGGCGATGAGTAAGCTCGACCTGCTGGTTGCCTCCGACATTTACATGACTCCGACCACCGAGCTGGCCGACTACGTGCTGCCGGCGACGCCCATGGGCATCGAATCCCCGGAACTCAACAGCGTGTTCGACGTCGCCAATTTCGTAGCCGGCGCCAACGGAGCGCTGGAGCCACCGGGGGAATGCTGGACAGACTGGCAGTTCCTTCGCGAGCTTGGTGTCAGGATGGGGCAGCACTGGCCCTGGAAGACAGTAGAGGAGATGTATGATTGGCAACTCGAGCCCATGGGCTATACCTGGAAAGAATTTGTGGAAAAGGTGCGATGGGTCGCACCACCGAAGGAATTCAAGAAATATGAGAAAGCCGGCTTCGGGACGCCGTCGGGTAAGGTGGAAATATATTCCAGCCATTTCGAGAAGGTAGGCTACGACCCCTTGCCGTCCTACGAGGAACCCCCGCAAAGCCCGGTGAGCACCCCGGAACTGGCCAGGGAGTATCCCTATATCCTGGGAAGCGCCAGGCCACCCCTCTTCCGCAACGCGAGCTATCAGGAGCTTGCGTCCATCCGCAAGACACGCCCCGACCCTCTAGTCATTATTAACCCGGAAACGGCGGCCAGCCTGGGGGTAAGTGAAGGGGACTGGGTCTGGATTGAGTCGCCTCTGGGTAAACGGATAAAGCAAAAGGCGAAATTATTTGACGGCGTTCACCCGAGGGTTGTTTTTCCCGACATTGGCCGGTGGTATCCGGAGGGGCCAGCACCAGAGCACGGCGTCTGGGAGTCGAACGTCAATGTTATCATTAACGACGACCCCGAGAAGTTTTGTGACCCGATAATCGGCAGCTGGCCTTTTAACGGCTTGCTGTGTAAAATCTCAAAAGTCTAAAGTTGCCCGGCGAACGGGGCAATAAAAGGAGGCCGCAGTGGCACAATTCGGTTATGGCGGAGAAATTCTAAAGACAGACCTGACTCAGGGCGATATCATCAAACTGCCAACCGACGATGATTCTGAACGGTTCTTAGGGGGAAGGGGTATAGCCGCCAAACTCTATTGGGACATGGTACCCTCTAAGGCTAGGGCGTTTGATGCGGAGAACTGCCTGATATTCGCCACCGGTCCCGTGACCGGCTTTCCCAGGTTCGCCAGCTGCCGCTGCCAGGTCTGCGGCAAATCTCCGGCTATGGAACCCGAGTGCTTTTCTTACGCAAATGTTGGGGGACGGTGGGGTATCTATCTGAAATATGCCGGCTATGATGGACTGGCTATTCAAGGAAAGTCCGATAGACCGGTCTATCTTTATATTGATAATGACACGGTTGAAATGAGGGATGCTTCACATCTCTGGGGCAAGACGGCTTTTGATACCTGTGATAGCCTGAGAACGGAGCTGGGCAAAAGAGTGGGCGTCATGGCGATTGGCCCGGCTGCCGAAAACCTGGTTGCCTTCGCTACCATGCTTACAGACGAAGGGGGCTCCGTCTCTAGCGGCCTCGGCAGCGTTATGGGGTCAAAGAGATTAAAGGCAATTGTAACCGTCGGCGATAAGCGTCCGGTGGCCGCTGAGCCAGAAAGGCTGCGCCATCTGGCGGACCATGTTTCTAAAGTAATCAAAATACCGAGTGGCAGCTTTCCCTGGGTGATACCCGGTCGCACCACGGCTAAAGCTTGCTACGGTTGCGGTATTGGTTGCGTCAGACATACCTATAAGGCTGAAGATGGCCGTTATTATAAGTCTCATTGCCAGCCCCAAGATGCCTATCGGAGACCGGCGGAGAAATACTACGGTGGCTGGAACGAGGTTGTTCTTTACGCCGAAAGGCTTTTTGACGGATATGGTCTGGAAACATGCGTAATGCAAGCGATGATTGACTGGTTAGATAGCTGTCATGAGGAGGGCATTCTAGGAGATGAGCAGACCGGTCTCCCCCTGGCCAAGATAGGTAGTGCTGAGTTTATAGAAGCGCTCACCCGAATGGTAACCTTCAGAGAGGGGTTTGGTGACCTGCTCGCCCGGGGTACCCTGAAAGCCGCCGAAGCCATTGGCGGCCGGCCTAAGGAGCTGGCGCAATATCCAATCTATACCCGGGCCAGCGAAGCCAGGGACTACGACCCCCGGATGTTACTACACCACGCCCTCATCTTGGCTACCGAGCCGCGAAGGTCTATAAGCGCGCTTCATGAGGCACCCCATATGTTGTGGGGGTGGTTGGACTGGAAAAGGACTAGCCATAGTGATATTCGAAGCCATCCTGGTTACAGAGGGTGGGGGGGAATTGACCAAGCTAGTAGAACAGAGGTTGGATACCTGACAACGGACCTATTTCGCGAAATTGCGCAAAGCCGCTGGGGTAGTGCCGCGGCTGCCGATTATACCACCTACGAAGGGAAAGCTTTAGCTTCAAAGAAAATTCAGGACCGAACTCATGCCAAGGAGAGCATTATCTTATGCGACCCCCAGTGGCCAATAATGTACAGCGATGCTACCGATGATTTTAAGGGAGACCCTACCCTGGAAAGTCAGATTGTATCGGCGGTTACCGGACGGGAGTTGGATGAAACGGGATTGAGCAGGATCGGGGAAAGGATATTTAATCTCATCAGGGCGATACAGGTCAGGCACGGATGGGAGGGGAGAAAAGGAGACAGGCTGCTGGACCACCTTCATGACGAGCCGCTGGAGAGCGTTTTCTTTGATCCTGACTGTCTGGTACCGGATGGGGATGGCAATATAACATCCCGCAAAGGGGCCGTGGTGGAAAGGGATGAATTTGAAAAGATGAAGAGCGAGTATTATGAACTCCGGGGCTGGGACGTGGTAAGCGGGCTTTTAACAAAGGCCGGTCTTAACTCGCTTGAGCTTTCCGATATTGCTGGTGATTTATTAAAAAAGGGGCTATTAAGGTAAGACTAAGACTATCTTCAGGAGTCAGGCGGGCACTAAAAAATTCCCCGGCTCCGGAAAGAGCGATGGCTTCTCTGAAATTGACAAGGTCTTCGCTTGCTCAAGTAACCAAACTTGGCTGGGGAAGTAGGATTCGAACCTACCCTACCTGGTCCAGAGCCAGGCGTCCTACCACTAGACTATTCCCCAGCACATCAAGATTATAGCCAAAATAAGCGCTCACATCAAGACCGAAATCCTTATGCGCCTCATGGGTGCTGTCCAAGAGACCCTGGAAAACGGGAATAAACCAAAGAACCATTGCAAATAGCGCCTGTTTCGTGTATAATTAATAAGTAGGTTAAGTTTAGGGCATTACATACTTATGGCACCTCAGATTTACTCAAGTGTTGGATGACCCAGACTCTAACTAGAATTTTAGAGAAAGGAGGTCATCCAATGAGCTTTCAGGACAAGTCGATCCAGTGTTCTGATTGTGGGACTACGTTCACCTTCAGCGCTGAGGAGCAAGAGCTTTTCCAATCCCGGGGCTATACTAACGAACCCAAACGCTGCCCCTCATGCCGTCAGGCAAGGAAGGCAGAGCGATACGGGGACAGCGGCTACAATCGCGGTGCCCCGCGTCAGATGTTTCCGGCAACCTGCGCCGAGTGCGGCAAAGATACCGAAGTGCCCTTTGAACCTCGCACCGGTAGACCGGTCTACTGCAGTGACTGCTACCGTAAAATCAGAGTAAATAGATAGCCCTGTCTAACTGCTAAAAGCACATACGGGCTGGGACAACCAGCCCGTGTTTGCGTTTACCGGTAACTACTGCTCTGGTGGCTACCGGAAAATCTCGACTATATATAGACTTGACTAATCTTAAAGTTTGATGTTATTATTATAAATAAGAAATTTTGGCTATGTTTGTTGACACCAGAGCGGTCACGCCGCAAAGTGGGAGACTATATCTATAGGGAGATATAGTCTCTTTTTTATTATTAATTAGGAGGATATCCGACAGGCTATAAATACAGAAGAGTAGACAAAAGGAGGTGGTATCTTGGAGCTAAGCCGCAGAGATTTCCTAAAGGCTTCAGGTGTCGGGATTGGGGGTGTTTTCCTGTTCAACGCTTTCAATCCCGACTCAGTTTTGGCCAAACCAGTAGCCACCCTGCCCCTAAAAAAGAGGGTGGGGGAAAAGGTCACTATTTGCCCCTACGACGCCTCGGGCTGTGGTTTTCTGGTGGCTACCGAAAACGTTAACGGTAGAGCGGTCGTATTCAACATTGAAGGCGACCCCGACCATCCCATTAACCGCGGCGCTGCTTGTGCCAAGGGAGCTTCAATGCGCCAGCTATCCGCCGATAACCCCTGGCGCCTGAGCAAGGTTCTTTACCGGGCACCGGGCGCCAGCGACTGGGAAGAGAAGGACTGGGACTGGGCCATTGAACAGGTTGCCCGCCGTCTCAAGGACACCAGGGATGCCTCTTTCATCACCCGGGATGATAATGGAAATGTGGTCAACCGTACCGAGGCGATTGCCAACCTTGGTGGTTCCGCCCTGGATAACGAGGAATGTTACCTCCTTTCAAAGCTGACCCGGGCGCTCGGCGTGGTGTACCTGGAACACCATGCCCGTATATGACATTCGGCCACGGTGGCCAGTCTGGTCACCGGATTCGGCCGCGGGGCGATGACCAACCACTGGAACGACATTGCCAACAGCGACTGCATCATGGCCATCGGCTCTAACCCTGCGGAAAATCATCCCGCCGCCTTTGGCCACATCACTATAGCCAAGGAAAATGGTGCCAAGCTGATTAGTGTTGACCCCCGCTTCACCCGGACCTCCTCCAAGGCAGAAATTTACGCTCCGATGAGGTCGGGGACCGACATCGCCTTTATCGGCGGCATGATAAAGTATGTCCTGGACGACATGGAGAAAAACCCCGGCAGCTACAACATGACCTATGTCAAGGAATACACAAACGCTGCTCATCTGATAAATCCCGCATACAAAGGTCCGGTTGACCTTGATGGTCTATTTTCTGACTATGCTGGCACCCTCAATGAAACCGACAGCAGCAAGACAAAATATAAAACCGGTGCCAAATTATTCAACTGGGAGAGTATCCCGGCGAGCTGGGACTACCAGTATGACGAGGCCGGTATCCCCAAGTCGGATAAAACCCTCAAAGACCCGAACTGTGTGTTCCAACTCCTGAAGAAACACTTCTCCCGCTATACGCCGGAGATGGTAAACAAGACCTGCGGCACGCCGGATGACGCTTTCCTGGAAGTCTGCCGCACCTACGCCGCCACCGGCCAGGCGGGCAAGGCCGGCACCATCTGCTACGCCATGGGCACCACCCAGCATACCTACGGTACCCAGAATATCCGGTCTTATACCATATTACAGCTTTTACTGGGCAACATCGGCATCGCCGGTGGCGGCATAAACGCCATGAGAGGAGAGTCAAACGTACAGGGCTCCACCGACCACTGCCTCCTCTCTCATATCCTGCCCGGCTACCTGAAGGTCCCGGTAAACAGCGATTCCTCTCTTCAGGCATACATAGATAGGACTACACCCAAACAGAACGACCCCAGCAGCCTCAACTGGTGGAAAAATACTTCGAAATATATTGTCAGCCTGCTAAAGGCATGGTACGGTAAGAATGCTACTGCGGCTAACGATTTCGGCTTCCACTATCTGCCCAAGGTTCAGTCCGGCGTAAACTACACCCACATCGCTCTATTCGAGGCTATGGCCGCCGGCACTATCAAGGGACTAATGTGCTGGGGTCAGAACCCAGCGGTAGGTGGTCCCAACTCGAACGTAGAACGTGGCGCCATGGACAACCTCGACTGGCTGCTGGTCACCGACATGTGGCACACCGAGACAGCCAACTTCTGGCAGCGGCCAGGAGCGAACCCGGCCAATATCAAGACCGAGGTGTTCTTGCTGCCGGCCCTCAGTTCCTATGAGAAAGAGGGTAGCGTGACCAACAGCGGCCGCTGGAGCCAGTGGCGTTACAAGTGCGCCGACGGTCCGGGCGAGGCCGAGGACGACCTCTGGATGCTGGACAGGATATACAAGAAGCTCAAGGAGCTTTACGAAACCGAGGGCGGGCCCGTCACCGAGGCGATTACCGGCCTGGACTGGGATTACGGTGATGACCATCCCGATGTTCGTGCCGTTGCCAAGGAAATAAACGGCTATGACCTGACCAACGGCAAGCTCATGGCCACGTTCGGTGCCCTGAAGGACGACGGCTCAACCACCTCAGGGAACTGGCTCTACTGCCACAGCTACGTAGAGCCAGACCTAGAGCCGGATGCACCCATACCGGGTAACCGGGCCAGCCGACGCGGTCTGGATGACGGTCCGTTTTACATCGGCCTGTATCCTCAGTGGGGCTGGTGCTGGCCGGTCAATCGGCGCATTATTTACAACCGGGCTTCGGTTGACCTTAATGGCAATCCCTGGGATGCGGAGCACCCGGTTATCCAGTGGAACCCGGCCAAAGGGGACAGCGGAGGCTGGGATGGCGATATCCCCGATGGCGGGGCGGCACCGATGAACCAGGGAGGCTACAAGCCGTTTATTATGAAGCCCGAAGGGCTTTCCCGTTTATTCGGCCCCCAGGCGGACGGGCCATTGCCGGAACACTACGAGCCCTGGGAATCTCCGATTGCGAACCCAATGTCTCAACAGCAGATCAATCCCGCGGCTAAGATATTCCGGCCCGAGCAGCGGGGCGACCCTGCCGCATACCCGATAGTCTGCAGTACCTACCGGGTCTGCGAACACTGGCAGGGTGGCCAGATGACCCGGAACATGCCCTGGGTCGTTGAGGCAATGCCCGAGCCTTTTGTCGAAATGAGCGAAGAGCTGGCGCGGGAAAAGGGCATTAGTAATGGCGACCGGGTCATCGTAGAATCAACCAGAGGCAAGATTGAACTGGCCGCGGTGGTTACCAAGCGCTACAAGCCTTTCCAGATGAATGGCCAAGTGGTACATCAGGTAGGCATACCCTGGCACTGGGGCTTCACCGGACTGGCTAAAGGCGCCAGCGCCAATGAACTGACACCACATGTTGGCGACGCCAACACTACGATACCGGAATACAAAGCGTTCCTGGTGAAGGTCAGTAAGAAATAAGCGGCAGTAGCCGAGTTATTACTTGGAGGTAATAATGGCAGAAAAAGCAATATTATACGATGCGACCAGATGCACGGCTTGCCGCGGTTGTCAGGTAGCCTGCAAGCAGTGGAATGAGAACGACGAATTCATCCCGGAACCACCCTATACCTGGGATAAGACGGTTAACTGGGGCAGCTACGAAAACCCGCCCGACCTTTCACCAACGACCTGGCTGAAGATGGAGTTCCGCGAAGTAGAGGCCGGGGGCAAGGTGCGCTGGCTGTTCACCCGACGTGCCTGTATGCACTGCACCGACGCCGGCTGTGTCCGGGTATGTCCTAACGGCTCCCTCTACCACGACGAGTCGGGCTTCGTGGCTTACAACAAGGATACCTGCACCGGCTGCGGCTACTGCGTAGACGCCTGCCCCTTCGGAGTACCCCGCAGTGACCGCAATTTGATTACCGGTATCGCCAAAATGGATAAATGCACTCTCTGCACCAGTGCTGGCCTGAACCGCCTTAACGAGGGATATGAGCCGGCCTGTGTTAAGACCTGCCCGCCGGATGCCCTGGTATTCGGTGACCGCAATCAGTTGCTGGCTGAAGGTAAAAGCCGGGTACAGGCGCTCAAAGACAAGGGCTATGTTAATGCCTATCTCTATGGCGAGAAGGAGTTGGGCGGCCTGCATGTGATGTACGTCCTGGACGACCACCCAGAAATCTACGGTCTGCCCGCCAATCCTCAGGTCCCGGGGACAACGGTTGCCTGGCAGAGCGTGTTGCAACCGGTTGGCTGGGCGGTAGGTGGTCTGGTTATAATAGGGCTAGGTATAAACTACCTGGTCGCCCGGGAAGCCAAACTGGCCAGAGCACTACCCGCCAAGAAGAAGGAGGAGTAAGATGGCACAGGAAGTAGAGCGTTACCGGAAACCAACCCGGGTCTTACACTGGGTACACCTTTGCGCATTTGTGGTACTGTTCCTCACCGGTCTTATCCTTTTCGTTCCGGGGTTGGCGGCCCTGGCTGAGGACAGCTGGACCCGCGTGATACACCGCGTCGCGGCGGTAGTCTTTATCATAGCGCCTCTGGTATACATGAGTATGAACTGGCAAGCCACCTGGAGAGGCATTAAAGAGGCCTTTATCTGGGGAGCTGACGACATCGCCTGGCTTTTTGCCGCCCCGCGCTATTACATGCTGTGCGATGAAAAGGCAATGCCGCCGCAACCCCATATAAATGCCGGCCAGAAGTTATGGTGGTTCATTGCCCTGGTCTTCGGGGCCGTCTTTGTGATAACCGGACTCATTATGTGGTTTTTCAAAGAGTTAGCACCGGCGGCACTCCTGCAGTGGATGGTGTTTTTCCACGATGTTGCCTTCATTGTTAGTGGCGCTATGCTCTTTGTACATGTCTACCTCTCGTTCCATCCCCTCATGCGCCCGCTGAAATCCGGGCCGTGGAACTCGATGATAGGCCGCGGCACAGTATCCGTGGAGTATGCTAAATCGCACCACGGTAAATGGTACGATGAGGTGTCCAAGGGCAAGAAGGAGGCATAGTCCTGGTGACTGTGGAATCAGACAGCAAAACCCTAGAACGGTTGGACGAACAGGAAGGGCACGAAGGTGCCCTTCCCAAGTCATTGGAGTTCTACCGGGGGCTGCTGCGCATTCAATCAGCGGCCGAGTCGCGTATCGGCGCCGTCGAACTCAACCTTAGCGGGGAGACCATCGGCGACCGAATACGGCACGGCACCCCGGTACTAGGGTTTGATGACCTCGCCATCGACTGGTCATTGCTGCAAAACGTGTTCGATGAGGTCGCGGCGCTGTTCGCCAGTTATCAAGAAGTCTTGCGCGAGGTCCCGGAAAACCTGGGGGGGGCCGACCATCGTCTTAGCCCGTCAAAGGAGGTTGTTCAGGCCTGGTACGAAGGCGCCCGGCTGCCGCTGCCGAAGGCGACAAGCGACACCGGTGAAGCCCTGCTAACTCTTATCATCCACGGTGCCTTTCGTCCCTTCCTGATAAGACATTGTGAGGCCCTGCTCAAGCTGGTGAATCTGGAGCAATGGCGGCGCGGCTATTGCCCGATTTGCGGAGGTAATCCTGATTTTGCTTTTCTGGATAAGGAACGCGGCGGCAGATGGCTTGTCTGCTCCCGGTGCGATGCCGAGTGGCCCTTTCAGCGCTTGCAGTGCCCTTACTGTGGTACCCAGAACCAGGATGACCTTGCCTATTTTACCGATGACAAAGGGCTCTACCGTCTGCACGTCTGCGAGCGGTGCCGCAGCTATCTCAAAACCATCGACCTCAGGCAGACCGAGGATGAGATCCTGCTACCGCTGGAGCGCTACCTTACCCTAGACATCGATACCCAGGCCCATAACGACGGATACCGTCCTGGTTCGGCGTCACGGAAGGAAGAAGGGGGCGAGACAATGCGGGGTAACTCGGCCAAGGGGGATGAAAGCTAGCGCCAACACGCAGGGAAACATCGGCCGGCGGTATCCAAATCATTAATATCCCGGCCGGTATTGTCTATTGCCAGTCACTACCAGTACAGAATCCCGGTACCCGGTACTCCAGGTCTTTCACTCCACAGGGATGCGTCAAGACGGAGTGAATAAGGGCTCCAGGTTGCCCCTGCTCCTCTCTCGGAAGAATATAAGATACCGCAATTTAGACAGGTCTTATCTTGATTTATTTGATATAATAGAGTGAGACGGATATACTGGCAGTGTTTCTTTAAAAGGAGGGAGTTATGCCATTTTTTGGTCGCATGGGCCCTTTGGAAATCGGTCTTATTGTATTGATTATCCTGATCGTCTTTGGGGTGGGCAAGCTGCCGCAGGTAGGCAGTGCTATTGGCAAGGGTATGCGAGCGTTCCGCAAGGGGCAGGCCGGTGAAGATGAGGACACGGTAACCGAGGCCAAGGCCAAAAGCGAGCCCGCTGAGAACGCAACCAAGGACGCTACTGCGTAACAACCGCAAAACCACTATTTTACAGACCTGCTTGAAAGGGTACTCAATAGACATTGGCTGAGCCAGGTCGCTACCTGGTCTGTAGTCTTTAACACGAGGCAAGGGTAATGGATTTTTTCGGCATGGGTATGGGGGAAATCTTGCTCATCCTTCTGGTGGCCCTGATAATATGGGGGCCGGGAAGGATAACCGAGGTCGGCAGGACGCTGGGCAAAGTAGCGCGTACCCTGAAGAAAGCGACCTTTGACCTCACCACGCAGATTACCAAAGAGACCGAAGAACAAGAAAAAAAGCTTCCACCGCAGGAGAACAAGGGCGATTAGCTTCAGGTGGGTAAGGGACTGAAGTGAGTGAGCAGTGACAGAAATCTAACCATCCTCGGCCATCTCGCCGAGCTCAGGCGCCGGCTCATCCGTGGCGTTATCGCCGTTCTGATTACGACTGTCATATCCTTCATTTTCTACGAATGGATACTCAATATCCTTATTGCACCGGCGCCGATGGACATCCAGCTCCAGGCCATCGAGATGACCGAAATGCTCAGCATCAGCATGAGGATAGCCATTGTCTGCGGCATTATACTGGCTTCGCCATACCTGACCTATGAACTCATCATGTTCGTCTCGCCGGCCCTGACCAGAAAAGAAAAAAGGTATGTTTACCTGGTACTCCCCTGGATAGCGCTGATGTTTGCCGTCGGTGTTGCTTTCGGCTATTTCGTCCTGATACCACGGATGACATATTTCCTGTTAACCTGGGGTAGCAATATAGTTGATGTTGTGCCCAAAATAGGCAGTTATATCAATCTGGTAACCAGACTGTTGCTGGCCGTCGGCCTCGTTTTTGAGATGCCGGTGCTGACCACTTTTCTGGCCAGGATTGGTGTTCTCAAACCAAAGTGGCTGGCCGACCGGCGCAAGGGGGCGATTATATTCGCCTTCATCCTGGCCGCCATTATTACGCCGACTATAGACCCGATAAACCAGTGCATCGTGGCCATCCCGCTAGTACTGCTGTATGAGCTGAGTATCTGGCTGGCCAAGCTCGTCCAGCCCAGAACAGCCCCCGAGGTTACGCCGGTATCCTCACCGACGTCTTAATCTTGACGGTGCCCTTCCTCCCGTTAAATGACACCTTTCGCGGCTAGGCCTTCAACATCCTGAGAGGTTAATCCAAGCTCCTTCTGGTAAATCTCATTATTGTCGGAACCCAATCTGGGCACACGGCCGCCTACACGCCACGGAGAACGGCTGAGCCTAGCCCCCGCCCCGGGAAATTTCACTTTTTCACCGGTGCCCGGGTGAGCCACCGCCACCCAGAAGTCCCGCTCTTTAAGCTGCGGGCTGGCTACAAGCTCCGACACCGAGACTACCGGCGCCCAGGGGAAGTGCATTAGCTGGCCTTTCTCCACCAGTTCGACCATAGTGTGCTGTTGTGTCCACCGCTCTATAACCTCAACCACATGGTCAAGGTGCCGGAGCCGGTACTCACGGTCAAGCCATTTCTCATCGGCCAAATCCTCGGCCATGCCCTCAGCAGCCAGCCACTCCACCATTGTCGGCCAGTGCTGAAACAGGGAAAGCAGGACATAACCATCACGGCACGGGAAAACGCGGAAGGCGCCATTCCAGTAGAGGCTGCCCCGCCGCCCAGCCACCACCCCTTCGTAGAGATAGCGCACCAGGACATGGTCAAGGGCAGCCGCAGTACATTCGTGTACCGAGATATCTAGATACTGCCCCACACCGCTATTGTGCCGGCTCAACAGCGCCAGCAGAATGCCAATAGCTGCAAACAGACCGGCCGAGCAATAGGCCGACTCGCCAGCGGGCTTGAGCGGTGGCCCTTCCGGCGCGCCACAGACATACGCCTGCCCGCCCAGGGCGCTGGCCACCAGTCCGCAAGAACAATAGTCCCGATAAAGACCATCCTGCCCGAAGTCGGTGATTGAGGCCATAATCAAGCGGGGGTTGATCTTACCCAGGTCTGCGTACCCGATCCCTATTGACGCCAGGTATCCCGGTGTGTGACTCTCTATCACTACATCGGCAGTCGCCGCCAACTTTTTAAATATGTCCTGGCCTTCTCCTGCCTCTATATCAAGGGTGATGCTTCTCTTGCCGAGGTTATTCGCCCAGAAGAAGAGGCTGCTGGCTGGGCTTGTCCCCGGCCTCTCCACCCGAATGACCTCGGCACCCATGTCAGCCAGCAGCCGGGAGCCGAACACGCCCTTTTCATCCGTCAAGTCGAGAACACGATAGCCTGTTAGAGCGCCCCTTTCATTCATCGGGGAGAACGCTCCAGCATGGCCAGGGCGGCCGCTATCCGCCGCTGGCAGCGCTCCTTGCCCAGCACAGCCATAGTCTGAAACAGGGGCGGGGCAGCGGTTCGCCCGGTAGTGGCCACCCGCAGGGTGCCGAAGAGCTGCCCTGTCTTCAGACCCAGCTCAACCGCCATGGGCCTGAGCAAGTCCTCAAGGGATTCGGTATCAAAGGACGCTAACTGCTCAAGCCCGTTTTCGGCCGTTTTCAGCGTCCTAACTGCTAACTGCCGGTCCATATTCTTGCCAATCAACAGGCCGGCGTCATATTCCAGCTCATCCAGGAAGAAAAACTCGGCCAGCCCGGCCACCTCGACCAGGGTACGGGCCCGCTCCTGGATGAGCGGCACTATCTCTCTTACATAGTCAGCCGATAGTGGCCGCTTCACCGGGGTCGGCAAATGCTTTTCCAGAAAAGGCAATGCTCGCTGCGCAAAATCATCTGTGCTCAGGCCACGGATGTACACTCCGTTCATCCAGTCGAGCTTCTCCCGGTTGAAGATAGCCCCGGTCCGGCCTATTCTTTCCAGGGAGAAGTTGTCCACGAGTTCCTCGCGTGACATTATCTCGGTCTTATCATCCAGCGACCAGCCGATTAAGGACAGGAAGTTCAACATGGTCTCCGGCAGGTAGCCCTGCGCCCGGTATTCGAGTATGGAGACGGCACCGTGCCGCTTGCTCAGCTTGGCCCGGTCCGGCCCCAGTATCATCGGGTGGTGGACAAACTGCGGCGGCGCCAGCCCCAGGGCGCGGTACAGCAGCAGGTGACGGGGGACACTCGATATCCACTCCTCGGCCCGGATGACATGGCTGATTTTCATGGCATGGTCGTCAACGACATTGGCCAGATGATAGGTCGGGTAGCCATCGGACTTCAGGAGGACAAAGTCATCGATGGTGCCGTGCTCGAAAGTAATATCGCCCCATATCACGTCGTTATAGGTGGTCTGCCCTTCCAGGGGTACTTTAAAGCGCACCACCGGCGTGATGCCCTTGGCCTGCTGCTCTGCCCGCTCCTGCGGGCTCAGGTCGCGACAGTGCCGGTCGTAGCCCGGCGGCTGCTTAAGCCTTACCTGCTCCGCCCGCATCTCCTCTAGGCGCTCGGGTGAGCAATAGCAGTAGTAGGCGTCTCCCTGGGCCACCAGGCGCTCGGTTGCCTGCCGGTACAGCTCCAGGCGCTGTGACTGATAATAAGGCCCGTAGTCGCCCCCCACATCCGGCCCTTCGTCCCAGTCCAGCCCCAGCCATTTCAGGCCATCCATAATCGCCTCAACAGCTCCCTCCACCTTGCGGGCAACATCCGTGTCCTCAATGCGCAGGACGAGCTTGCCGCCGGTGTGTCTCGCCATCAGCCAGTTGAACATGGCCGTGCGGATATTGCCGACGTGAGGATAGCCGGTGGGACTGGGGGCGAAACGCACTCTGACCGGTCCTGTCATCTAAGACTTCCCTTCAAGCTCGTTCAATCTGCTTTCGAGCTTTTTAATCCTTTTGTTGATATAGACAATAAAGCCCACGAAGTAGAGGCTCACCACCGTCAACGACAGTACGATAAGCTGGAAGCCTACGGTCGGGTCATCAAGCCACACGATGTAGCCCACCAGCACCCCGCCGATGACGGGATTGATAAACGCCAGAATAAGGCCGATTATAGCCAGCACACTCATGCCCCGTCTCCTTTCTTACTGCCTGAATATACATTCTACCACCCCACCTCCCCAATATTCTAGGATTTTTGGTAACCTCGCCCCCTTAATCCCCCTCTCCTTACCAAGGAGAGGGGGAAGAAAGAAGAAAGAGGGGCCTAATGCCCCTCTTAAACACCGTGCATATCTATGCTCAGTTATTTATATGAAAGAAACTCTACGTCTATTTTTTAGCAACTCATTGGCCGGAATGATTCTATATAAAATATAACTTCCGCAGAATAAGCTCTGGGGTAACTTGGGGCAGAACATAATAACCTCCTTGGGTAATTTGAAGTTATTGTAGTTGGATAGAATAAGTATTGCCAGTTTCGCTTCTACAGTATCTGCAATCTTTTTAAGTGAATTCTAATCAACTTCGGATTTCTACCGCTGTAGAAACCGCCCTAAGTTTCTGTATATGTACCCTATAACTCTTAACTCGGTAAGCCACTTTCTAAGGTAGAATCCTATTATGAGGTATATACCTTAAAAACGATGATATTATTAAACAAAGCCCACAAGCCCCAATAAACCTGGCAATCCCCAAAGTGCTTTCTCCCCAAATATCACCATCAAACGCTATTAGAACTGCTGCTAATACTGTGGTAATCCCTATTATCAATTGTATAAAGAAAGCATAATCATTCCGGACGAACTTTCTTTTTAATTTATGTTCTATTTTCTTTCTCCAAAGCGTTAACATTAAGAGTACTAATACTATTAACGCTGAGGCTATCACGATAATAATAAACAGTAGTACATCCATCATTACTGGCCTACCCTTATACCAAGTGTATGGACACCCAATCTCTAAGTCTCTAGGTCTTTGACGCTTTCATTCATTCTACCACCCCAGTCAAAATGGGAAGAAATAAGGAAGTGAGTCAAAGAGAGGCGCAGCCTCTTTTAATAAACTCATCCCCCTCTCCTTGATAGGAGAGGGGGACACAGGGGGTGAGGTAGATAGCAGATAAAAATTCCTCTCTAGCCAATATCCCTTAGCGCCTGCGCCAAGTCCGCTGGCAGTTCCGAGGTGTACTCCACGTATTCGCCGGTGGCGGGCAGCCTGAAGCCCAGGCGAGAGGCATGGACAAACTGCCGCGACAGGTGGGGGGACTTCACTCCATAAACCTTATCGCCGACCACGGGATAGCCGATGGCGCCAAGGTGTACCCGTATCTGGTGGGTGCGGCCGGTCTCCAGCCTGACCTCAAGGAGGGTGTAATTGCCCACATATCTAATTACGCGATACTCAGTGCGGGCCTCCCGCCCCTGAGACACCACCGCCATTTTCTTGCGGTTGCGGGGGTCACGGCCGATGGGCGCTTCGATGATGCCGCTCTCCGGCGTCAGGTGCCCCTTGACCAGCACCAGATAGACCTTGGCCACCGAGCGGGCCTTAAACTGCTCCGCCAGGTCGGCCTGGGCGGCACGGTTCTTGGCTACCAGCATCACCCCGGAGGTATCCCTGTCCAGGCGGTGGACAATCCCCGGCCGCAGCGAGTCGCCAATATCAGCCAGATGAGGAAAGTAGGCCAGTATGGCGTTAACCAGGGTATGCCCGGGGTGCCCCGGTGCCGGGTGCACCGTCAGCCCGGCCGGTTTATCCACGACCAGAATATCGTTGTCTTCGTAGAGGATATTAAGCGGCATGGGCTCAGGTACCAGGGGGCTGGGGGCGGGGGGAGGCACAATAACATCTACCCTGTCACCGATGCCAAGTCTCTGCCCGGGCTTGGCCGTCTGACCGCTGACCGTTATATAACCATCGGCGATGAGTCTCTGCACCCGAGTGCGAGAAAGCTCGGGGAATTCCCCACAAACGTATCGGTCAAGGCGAACCCCCTTCTCCCCGGCAATTAATCTATATGTCCTGGGACCGCTGTTCAAATCGCCTCGATTAAGTAACTTAACGTCTCTCGGCTTGAACCGAGGCCAGCATCAAATAGACGAACATAAGGGCACCAACGACTATCGCCGAATCAGCAACGTTGAACGCCGGCCAAAAATGAAAATCAATAAAATCAGTAACGTAGCCCAAGCGCAGCCGGTCAATCAGGTTACCAATAGTGCCGCCCAGGATAAGGCCGAGGGCTACCTCGGACAGCGCGCTATTTAGAAACGGTAAGCGACGATAAAGAAAAAACGCATACAGCAGCAGAACACACACCCCGATCAGACCGACCAATGTTAGCGGGAATGACTTGCCCTGGAATATGCCAAAGGCCGCCCCGGTATTACTGGCATGGGTTAAGCTCAACCACCCGGTCACAGGTGACGATTCCCCCATCGCCAGATAAGACCTTATCCATAACTTGGTCAGCTGGTCAGCGGCCACTACCAGTGGTGTGATGAGAGAAAGGAGGATAATCTGCCGTTTGGCCGGTATGTTACTTGCCTTGGGCATTCTTTGCCTGTAGGGTTTTACAACTCAAACAGAGGCTAGCCTGAGGAAGCGCCTCCAACCGGGCCGGGTCTATCGGTTTACCGCAGCTATCACACAGGCCATATGTCCCCTCGTCGAACTTGGCGAGAGCATGTTCTATCTCGGCTAACTGGTCCCTGATACGCTTCTCCAGGGCAAGCCTCTTTTCCAGCTCGAAGCTCTCAGTAGCCTCCTCCTCCCTTTTGCCAAAGGGGCTACCCTCCCGCCTTTCGTCTGCCGGATAAGCGCTAGCCTGCAACTGCTCCAGTTCATCAAGCAATCGCTTCTGCTCGCTCTCCAAGCGAGACCGCAGTAAATTTAAGCTGCCACTCACCTCTTCTTCCTTCCGCCCACCAGCCAAATTAGCCGGCAGCTATGCTGCATTACCAACCACAGCAAAAGGGCTACCGAATACGACTTCCGGCTTATCAGCTGGAGCGCCTGCCTCAGCCAAATTCTTCCCCAATAAACAAACACCCCTGCTTAGGCACAGCCAAGGCAACAGTTATTAATTACCGCCGCCTTATTCCTAAATAGCGGGATGATATTTAAGTATATACTATTAATTGTTTTTAGTCAATCCCCCATGATAATAACAGCAATAAAAACGGTATAAACACAGTCCTGCCGCACACCACCTATGCCCAGACTACCCTGAAGACGGTTTATTCGGCTAAGGCAAGACGCAGTAATCAGCGGGCCCTCGCTCTCCTGCCCGGCGTTTTCGCCCGTCTCTGGACTTCTTCCTTCTCTTTAAGGCTTCCCGGCTCCTTTAATTTAAGAGATTCAACGATAAGTGATTCAATCCAGAATTCAAGCTGACTGAACCTGCTTTTCAATTCGTCGGCCGTCGCTGGGTCGCTCTGCCTCACCTTTAGCAAAAGGAGCCTGATCTGCGCTAACAGTTCGTCCAGTTCTTCATAGGACTTCTTTTCCATGTCCACATTGTAACACCCATGTCAAGTATCTGTCAGCAGCACCCCGACCGACCAGGGGAGTTTGACAAAGGTACCGCAACTGGCTAAAGTGTTTGATAGAGGGTGGTATTTATAAACACTAATGCCGCCACCGATAAGCCGGAAATAACCAAAACAGGGAGGTGTTTCGTGGAAAAAGAGAAAATCGTTGCCCTACTGAACCAGGATCTCGAGAACGAGCACGGTGCCATCATTCAGTATCTCACCCATGCTTACGCCATGGGTGAGGGCGAGATGGCCTGTGAAATCGAGGCCATCGCCAGAGAAGAGATGCGTCACCTGGACTGGCTGGCGGAGACTATAGTGGCACTGGGCGGTACACCTAGCCTGAAGCGGGGCAAGATGCTGATGACGGGCGATGCCGTGGTCGACTGGATGAAAAACGACGTGCTGCTGGAAGAAGATGCCATTTCTCTTTACCGGGAGCACATAAAGGCTATAGACGACCCCAAGATAAAGCGATTATTACAGCGTATCCTGTCCGATGAAGAGTCACACCACGGCGATTTCGAGCATTTTATCGATAAGGCAGCGAGGGAGAAGGCCAAGGATCTGAGAGGCAGCCGCCAGGACAGGGTATCCCAGATTCTTAACTGGGGTATCGAGCACGAGTACACCGTAATCCTCCAGTACCTGTTACATTCCTACTTGTCACCCAACGAAGACGTTAAAAAGGAGATGGAAGACCAAGCCATCAATGAGATGCAGCACCTCGGCTGGCTGGCGGAAGAGATGGTCGATGGTGGCGGTAATCCCCGAATGGAGCATACCGAGGTCGACCGGTCAACCAGGACCGATGATATGCTCCGGGCCGATATTAAAATTGAGAAAGAGGTGGCCGCCGAATACGACCGGGCGGCTAAAGAGGTCAAGGATGAGGGCCTCAAGAAACTGCTGCTCCGCATCAGAGACCACGAAGTATATCACATTGACGTCTTCAGCGATTTGCTGAAAGGAAGCGCCGAAAAGAAAAACAAGTAAGGGCTTAATACTTAATAGATGAGCTGACCAGGCAAGAAGGGTGAATTATGCAAGATAAACTGGCCTTAATCAAGCGTATCATAGACGAGCATCAGAACATAAAGCAACATGTAAAACTGGTTGGCGATTCGGTAAGCGACCAGGAGGCCTTAAACATCTTACATAAAGAGCACAGCGACTTTATTCCCGGGCGACTGGAAGTTATATCTGAAAAATGGAAGAGGCTACAGCAGACGATGGCCTTTCTTGAGGACGGCCTGAAAAACCACTTTGCCTTCGAAGAAAAAGTGCTGCCGCCGCTGCTGGGTGAACTGCTGATGCAGGCACTTGCCCTTGAGCACCGCGAGATAATCGAGGAAATTGAGGACGACAAATCGATTGTCGCCAATATCAGCCTGGAAGGACTGAGCCGGGAGGAGTTGCTGGAGAAAGAGGCCCATATAGAACAGGTCATCGATACCCTCTTACAGTTGATTGAAGGTCACGCTGCCAGAGAGGAAACAGTGCTGGGTATGATACGCAGCGCCCTGGAAAAGTGAAGGTTTCGCGCTGAAACTGGCGTAACAAAACAATAAACTTTTCTATGGCAAGGACTAAGCCGACCCACTATGGCAGCATGTTCAGCCAACCAGCAGCTTAACTATACTCCTTACGCTGTCAAGCCCTTCCAGATTTTCCAGTAGCTCAAGTGCCTTCTCGGCATTATCCCTGCTTATGGCCCCGGAATATTCCATATTTGCCCTGAATTTGTCTTTTATCTCGTCTTTTGTCATCGGGTTTTGAGGGTTGCCCTTGGGTGTATCGGTGAATTCGGAGAAGTCTCGGCCGTCCTTCATCTTCACCTTAAGCTCAGCGCTCAACGTATTCCCTCCCGGCATTTCGGCCAAAACTATCCGGCCAACAAGGGCCTTGATTTCAGGGTCATGTATTGCCGCCTCGGAGAAATGTTCTGGCTTAACACTTCTTCTAAGCAGGGCATTGGCCACGTTGTATCGGTAGTTGAAAGCGGCGTTGCCATGGGGAAACTCTCCGATGCGGAAGGTCTGCCCGCAAAAGCCTTCTAGCCCCGGCCTCGGCTCATAGAGAACCACTTCCTCAATATCCTCAGCCTTGATATCATACTTGTTTATTAGCGCCAGGGCACAGTCAACAGCCGGATGGGTAGCCCGGCAGGAAGGGTACGGTTTCAGCATCGAATCGCTGTAATATTTCTTGCCCAAGTCCCTGGTCAGTAAATCGGGATTTTTACAGCCGTCGGCATAAAGGTGATAGAAGCCGTAGCGGCTGAGCAGCATGTCCTCCGGCCCCGTCCAGCCTGCCTTGGCCAGCTGCGCGGAAAAAATCCCATTACGGGCCGATAACCCCTGAGGCAGTTTGAAGGCGGTGCTGCCATCCCAGACGTTTTGCATACTACCTGCCATCTGACTCAGCACGATGCCAAAGGCATGCCTCATTTGCCGTTCGTTCAGGCCCAGGAGTCGCCCGGCAATGGCCGTGGCCCCGACCATGTTTACGGTACCGGTGTTATCCCAACCGAGAGTGAAATTGAAGTTGTGCGCCGCGAGCACCCTCACGGCGATATCGTCGCCTACCAGCAGAGCGGTAATCAGCTCACGGCCGTTTATGTCCGTCATCTCTCCCAGGGAAACGGCCGTCATCACCGTTGTCCCGCTAATATGGGCCGGTATATCGCCATCATCAACCCAGGGAGCTACCGGCTCGAAATCGAAGGAGCGGGCCATGATACTATTCACCATAGCCGCATTGTGCACCGGCACCATGGTGCCGTAGACCAGAATGGTGGCCTCCTCTTTACCTCCCCACCCCTTCACCAGGTCCAGCAGCCCGGGATTGCCAACCGCCCGGGCACCGCCGACGGCACAGCCTAGGACTTCTGTAATCCTTCCCTTGGCACCATCCAGCGTCGCCTGGTCAAAGTTCTCGAAACGCGTCGCCAGGACATTGGCCGACAGTGCCTCTATGGGTGAGCTTTTAACATCGTCGCTCATAATCAGATACCTCCTCTGTCATTCCAGTCCTATAGTCTCAAAAGACCCGGTTCTATTTACCGAGGCAGACAGGCATGCATTCTCCTGGCAAACCGGCCGTTTTACTCCGAACTAAAGAGATATTATATCGCTCACCCACCCTATCGAGCAAGGGACTCTGTCCCCTAACGTATGTCCAGATTGATTAGGCACAAGCGGACAGTATATAATATAATCAGGTATGTACCCAGCCACCTCTGCTATTGTTCACCTGCTTCCGAAGTGATAGTGCCGGCCGTTAAGCCAGTAAGACTGACAAGAAGCGGCGTCAAGTCGTGCAAAACACGCACTCTAAAACAACAGTACGCAAACTAGACATAGCAGGTGGGTCGGCACGGAGAAAACGAGCCTTGTTTAAGTAAATTACTTTCGACCCGGGAGGCAGACAGATGACGGCTAATACCAGGTTTGAGCGGCTACTTGAGCCTTATCATATAGGGAAGGTACTGACCCGGAACCGGATAATCAAGACAGCCGCCGGGACTCGTTACACCCATAATGAAGACCTCCACCTGGGCGAAAGGGCCAGGGTATTCTACGAAGCCATGGCCCGGGGTGGCGTTGGTCTGCTCGTAGCCGAATCCCCGGCTATTGAGTTTCCTCTGGGCACAACGGTACTTGGCCGATACCGCATTGACGATGACAAGTATATTCAAGTCCTCAGCGAGCTGGCCGAGGCCATCCACAAATACGGCTGCCCGACATTTCTGCAACTGTACCACTCTGGACCCTGGCATAGATCAAAGCTTTCCGGCCTCCAGCCGGTGGCCGCCTCACCCATCAACTTCGAGTCAGAACTGGACAGGCCCAAGGAAACGCCCCGCGCGCTGACCATCCCCGAAATTGAAGTGCTCGTGGACAAGTTCGCCAGTGCTGTCGTGCGGGCTCAGAAGGCAGGATTCGATGGTGTGGAGATAAATGCCGGTTCCAGCCATCTGCTGGCTTCTTTTCTATCTCGATTTTGGAACCGGCGCCAGGACGCCTATGGTGGTGACAGCCTGGAAAACAGGGCGCGGTTCCTGCTGGAAATCCTTAGGGAAACAAAAAAGCGCACCGGGCCAGACTTCCCGGTGAGTGTCCTTTTTAACGGCATCGAAGCCGGCGGCGGTGACAGGAGTAGAGATTATGAAGAAGGCCAGGAACTGGCTCGAATGCTGCAGGCCGCCGGCGCTGACGCCCTTAACATTAGGTTCCTCTGGCTCGGCCTCGACCTCCCTTCAATACACCCTGAATCATTTTTCTATCCCGAGACTCACCTTCCACTGTCTGATTTCCCCAAGGAACCTGACTGGAGTCATAAGGGGATAGGTGCCAGTCTACCCATAGCAGCGACAATTAAAAAGGCAGTTTCAATACCGGTCATCACCGCATGCAGACTCGACCCAATGCTAGGGGAGAAAGCCTTGCGGCAGGGCAAGACCGATTTTGTCGGCCTCTGTCGAAGACTTATGGCCGATCCGGAACTGCCCAACAAGATTGCCTCGAGCAGACTGGACGACATCGCCCCCTGCACAGCCTGCAAGGAATGCATGAAAGCCTACGACCAGGTCGTACGGTGCCGGATAAATGCCAATCTGGGAACAGAGCGGGAATACACCGCCAGTCCGGCGCCAAGGAAAAAGAGGGTAGTGGTCGTCGGCGGTGGACCGGCCGGTATGGAGGCGGCCAGAGGGGCCGCACTGAGGGGGCACGAAGTAACCCTGTATGAAAGAGACCACAGACTTGGGGGGCTGCTGCCCATGGCGGCCATGGTAAAGGGGGTCCAAATCGAAGACCTGCCCGCCCTTAGCCGCTACCTTCAGGGCCAGATTGTCAAGGCCGGGGTGAAAATCAAGCTCGGCCAGGAGTTCCATCCATCGGTAATCGACGAAGCTAGGCCGGACGTGGTAATCCTGGCTCTGGGAGGCATGCCTGCCCTGCCCGATATACCCGGTATCAACGGACACAACGTAATCAGCGGTGCCGACCTGCACCGTCGCCTGAAGCGATACCTGCGTTTTCTGGGGCCCAAAGTCCTGCGCTGGCTGACCAGGTTCTGGATGCCCCTGGGCAAAAGGGTAATTGTCATCGGTGGCACGATACACGGTTGCGAGCTAGCCGAGTTTCTGGTCAAGCGGGGCCGAAAGGTCACCATCGTGGACACCGCTGCGGAACTGGGCGAGGATTTGGTGGAAAATACCCGGACACGCCTCCTTTGGTGGTTCCGCAAGAAGGGCGTGCCCCTGCTTACCGGAGTGAAGTATGAGGAGATAACCGACAAAGGGCTGACTATTACCAACGAAGCGGGGCAGCAGCAGACCATTGAAGCCGATACCATAATACCGGCCATACCCCTGTCCCCAAACACCGAGCTACTCAAAAGCCTGGAAGGCAAAGCCCCCGAAATCTATACCATCGGCGATGGCAGGGAGCCCAGACTGATAATAGATGCCATTGCTGATGGCTCACGTATCGCGCACATCATCTAAACTGTATCCTAATCTAAGCCGGGGCACGAATTTGACTAATATATGGACCGGGGATTACAATTGGCTGGGCCATCGTAGCGCCTCTACTAAACATCATTCGGGCATAATCCAAAACTCAGACATGTCCTTGATTAAACGCCACGAATCGTCGCAATGAAGGCTAGGAGAACAACAAAAAATAAAGGAGAAGAATTATTATGTTTGAGTTCAGCGAAGAAGACAAAATGTTACGGAATCAGGTACGCGCCTTCGCCAAGAAAGAGGTAGCTCCAAACGCAAAGCAACATTCCCGGGCTACTGAAGTACCCCGTGACCTCTGGAAGAAGATTGCTGACTTAGGGTACACGGGAATGGGTATACCAGAGAAATACGGGGGGCAGGATGCAACCTGGATAAGCCGTGGCGTTGTTATTGAAGAGCTGAGCTATGCCAACATCAACATCGGCGGGCTGACCCACCACATCCAGAATATGGCCTGGATGACGGCGCAGGGGCCCGAGGAGACGGCCGCCGAATGGGTGCCTCACTTTGTCAGCACCGACAAAATATGCAGCGCCGCCATCAGCGAGCCAGACTGCGGGTCTGACGTTGCTGCCATTAAGACAAGGGCCGTTAGAGATGGGGACTATTATATTATCACCGGCGAAAAAACCTCGGTCAGCCGGGGTACGCATGCCGATGCCTGCCTGGTACTGGCCAAGACAGACCCCGACGCTGGCATCAGGGGTCTTACCCAGTTCCTGGTGCCCCTTGACCTGCCCGGTTTGGAGATTTCTGCGCTCCACGATATGGGCAGTGTACCGGTGGGAAGAGCCCTTATCAATTTCGACAACGTGAAGATTCCGGCGAGAAACCGCATCAGCGCCGAGGGACAGGCCTTCTCGGCATCATTCGCCGCTGGCGTTGATAAAGGCCGGGCCCTGACCGGCCTCGCCGTCCTGGCCGCAGCTCAGGCCTCCGTTGACGAGGTCATTGCTTTCTCAAAGGAAAGGATGGCCTTTGGTAGACCAATTGCCAAATATGAGGGCGTATCCTTCAAGCTCGCTGAAGCCGCCACTTACATCACCGCAGCCAGATGGCTCTGCTACTACACTTTGTGGCTGGGAGATCAAGACCTGCCCTCATTCAAAGAAGGCTCCATGTGCAAATGGTGGTGCCCTGAGCTGGCCACAAGTATCCTTCATGATTGTATGATTCTCTATGGTCATGTTGGCTATACTGACGAACTGCCGATAGAGCAGCGGCTGCGGGATGCCATCGGCTACGAATATACCGATGGTACGGTTCAGATAAACAAGTTGAACGTCGCCCGGCAGCTTATTGGCAAGGAGGCTCTCCCTTACCGTTAAATTGGGGAAGCATCCGCCCGAGTACAATATATAAAGGAGGTCTAAAGTGAGTGAGTCAACACCGGTTTCAGAGGTCAAGCTGGACGAGAATAGATGGACAGAAAAACTTGTCAGGGAAACTTCCATATGTAGAGCCGAGGAACACTACGGCGCCCTGGTCCGGGAAATGTACAAGATGTATGGCTTCGAAGGCACCCAGGCCAATAACGAACAGATGATGGAGATGGCCCGGAAATACGTGCCCCGGGCGCTGAAGAACTTCAATATTGTCGGCAATGACTGCCGCGCGGTCGCCGCTTACTTCAAACTCGTTGACAAGATAGTCTTTGATACCGATTTTGAGGTCCTTTTGGACACGCCGAGAAAGGTGATCCTGCGGGGTGGCTCCGGCTGCCCGCTCTCCAGCCACCCGCAGGATGAGCTGTGCCAGGAAATATGCGACGGCGGTTTGGGGCACGAAACAGTAGCCTGCGAGACAATTAACCCGGCCTTGAAGTTTTATAATCTCAAGCTGATGAGCGCCGGAGATGATTCCTGCGATTTGTGCTTCGAACTGCCCGAGGATGCACCTGTTTCCGACGTCTCGGTGCCGGTATCCCTGTACAAAATAGATGAGGCGGCCTGGCCGGAAGAGAGGCGGCGAAAAGCCCGCCTGCGCCGGGACTGGGAAAACTGGGCAGCGATGGTACAGGCAGTCTACCGAAAGTACGGCAAGGAAGGCCTGAAAGCCGTCTACAAAATCACCAGCAACTCGGCCGATAATTACGTGATTATGTCGTTACAGAACTTCAAGCTCAAAGGTAACGATGCCAGAACGGCCGGCGGCTACTACAAGTGCCACCATAAGCTGCTCTTCGGGAATGACCTGGAAGTGGTTGAGGACACGCCCAAGAGAGTGGTGCTGAGAAACAATGGTTTCTGCTGGCTGTCATCAAATCCGAAGGAAGAGCTAAACCCGGAAATATGCCTGAACACCATGGGGCACGAGAACATGGCCTGCGAGATTATTAATCCTAAACTCAAGTTCTCATTACCCAAGATGCGCAGCGCCGGCGATCCTTACTGCGAATATGTCTTTGAACTGCAAGACTGACGGATAATTTTGTCTTAATACAGAACCAAGTATAAACTGGCAAACTGTTTTGGCTTGCACTGGCAGATATATGTAGGTTGCCCGGTTCAGTTAAGCTCTCACCCCACCCAATCTGGTGGGCAGTGTTACGTTAGCCCTTTGCCAAAGCAGCGAGTGGCTGCCGACCTACACGTCAGAAAAACTGAAAGCGGGCATATAAGTATAGTGATTGAGGTAAACGAGGAGAGGGGGTAATATGGCAGGAGCTAAGACAAAGGTAAAAAAGGAGAGCCGGGAATTTCCCATTTTAGTCTATCCAGAGAAATGCGCCGGATGCATGACGTGCCAGGTAATGTGCTCTATCAGAAACCTAGGCGAGTTGAATCCTCTTAAATCTTACATCAGAGTAAATAGAGACCATGGCATTAGAACTACCTCTTTGGAATTCACTGAAGATTGTACCTGGTGTGGCTATTGCGCCCGGTTTTGCAACTATGGGGCCCTAGTACTGAAGAAGCTAGCCAAGACCGAGAATGAGGGGGAGGAGGAAAAGTAGATATGCTTGGATATGCCGGACAGATTCTGAAAATAGATTTGAGCACAGGAAACATCTCTAAAGAGAAGTTAGAACCGGAAGTAGCCCGAAAGTTTGTTGGCGGTATAAGCATGAGCGCCAAGTTGCTCTACGAAACCGTGAAGCCAAACACAGATGCACTGTCACCGGAAAATGCCCTAATAGCTAGCTCGACCCCATTCTCTGGGACCGGTCTCATCGGGGCAAACAAGACAGACTGGACCATAAAATCCCCACTCAGCGGACTGGCCTCGACAGCAACCTCTGGCGATTTTGGAACACATCTCAAGTGGGCCGGCTACGATAACATGGTGATAACCGGGAAAGCCCCCAAGCCAGTATACATAACCATCTTCGACGATGAGATACAGATCCGCGACGCCAGCGACCTGTGGGGTAAGGATACTTACGAGACGAGTGATGAACTCTGGGATCGCCACGGCAACGAATGTACCCTGTTCAGTATCGGCCCGGCTGCGGAAAAAATGGCTAGGATATCCATGGCCTACACCAATAAACAGGCGACCGCCGGCCGAAAAGGGACCGGCGCCGTGCTCGGCTCAAAGAACCTCAAAGCCATCGTATTAAGAGGCACCAAGGGATTAAGGGTCGCCCACACCAAGGAGCTCAACGCTAAAATCGAAGAGATATACCAACAGTTCCTCAAAGACCCAAACCTTAAACCCTGGATGGACCTGGGGACCACGATAGCCGTGGAGACATACGGCCAGGAAGGTAAAGCCGCCTGGAAAAACTGGCACGAGTCCTACCCTCCAGACAGATGGGTCAGCCGGTTCGGAGTGAAAGAGTTTATGAAGGTCCGGGAAATCGCTCTGCCCTGTGTCCTCTGCCCGCTGAGCTGCCGCCTCGTCTACAAACTGAAAGACGGAGAGTTCGCCGGCCTGGAGACACCGCAGGCATGCAACATGGGCGCTATTCTCTCCTATGGCTCCAAGTTCGACCTGCTAAACTACAACCAGGTAGTCAAGTGCCACGACACGGCCAACAGGCTGAGCATCGATACCAATGAGTTCACCTGCCTGTTAGATTTCCTCATGGACCTGCAGGAACGAGGGATAATTGACGAAAAGGTGACCGATGGCATGAAGTTGGAGCGGAACATAGACACCGTGCTGACCTGGCTGCACAAGGTAGCCGATCGGGAAGGCTTCGGCAACGTTATCGCCGACGGTTACTACGCTATCTTTGCCGCCCTCGGTGAGGAGCTGGTAAAGGAGGCAGTAGAGAGAAGGGGCGGCTCGCTGGACTTCGACCCCCGCGGCTTATTCGGTACTGAAGGTTTTGGTACCGCCGTCGGCGTCTGCGGCCCGCACGCGACCTTCGCCCTTGGCCCCCTGGTAATTTCGGGGCGTACCCCGGAACAGCTGCGAAGATATTGTGCAAGAACAGGCCTGTCTGAGGAAGAGAGTGAAAGGGTTTTCAATGACCCGCTGGGGTTCAACATAGCTCGTCTTACTCGGTATGTGGAACGCTGGAATGTGCTGCTGGACATTATGGGCATCTGCAACCGACCGCCCTTGGCGCGGCTATACAGCCTGGCATTGATTACCGAGCTCTATCATCTGGTCACGGGTATCGATATAAAACCTGAAGAACTGCTGGCCGCCGCCGAGAGATGCGTAAATCTCCTCAAGCTATTTAACATCGAACAGGGCGCTACTAGGAAGGACGACTGCTTACCGGAACGATTCTACACTGAGCCATTCTTACTGCTGGGCAAAGAGACTTGGTTGCAGGACTACTACAATACCAAGAGACTGACCCGGAAGGATATCGAGCATTGGCTCGATGAATACTATGAAGAGAGGGGCTGGGATAAAAACGGTAACCCAACCAGCGAGACACTCACCGCGATAGGGCTTAAAAATGAGGTAAGGGCTTAGGATAGAAGATAGCAGACGACAATAATTATTAATAAAAAAGTGAGGCACCAAAATGCTGAGTGGTCTTCGTGCCCTGGACTTGACCAGTGAGGCCGGTTTCTTCTGCGGCAAGCTGCTGGCTTATTTCGGTATCGATGTAATCAAGATAGAGCCGCCAGGGGGAGACCCGGCCCGAAATATCGGCCCGTTCTATCACGATATCCCGGACCCTGAAAGGAGCCTGTACTGGTTCGCTTTCAACGACAGTAAAAAGGGCATAACCCTGAACATAGAGGCGCCAGAGGGGCAGGATATCTTTAAAAAGCTGGTCGCCAAAGCCGATTTCGTTATCGAGTCCTCTCCCGCGGGCCACATGGAAAGGCTCGGCCTGGGCTACCGGGAACTCAGCGCCATAAATCCCCGGATAATTATGACCTCCATCAGTCCCTTCGGCCAGACCGGGCCCTACCGGGACTACAAAGCTACCGACTTGGTCGCTATGGCTATGGGCGGCATCATGTCGCTGACCGGGGTACCCGGCGGGGTGCCCTGCCGACTGAGCCCATACCATACCTACTGCCTGGCTGGTACCAATGCCGCACTGGCCAGCATGATTGCCTACCACCACCGTACCCGGTCGGGTGAGGGGCAGTACATTGACCTCTCCCTGGCCGAGTGCACCACACGGGAGGACTACTATGAGGTCCCGGTATCCTGGGAGTTCGGGCACTACAACGCCGGCAGAAACGGCGACCTCATGTTCCGCTACAACGTATACACCCGGACCATATGGCCCTGTAAAGACGGTCACGTAACCTGGTCGCTCTTCGGCGGGACCATCGGCGCCGAGGAAAATAAACAGCTATCCAAATTCCTGGAGGAAGAGGGCCTGCTGGGCAAGCTTAAAGATATCGATTGGGATAAGTTTGGCTTCGATGGCATAACTCAGGAAAAAATCGACGAAATCGAGGAGCCCGTTTCGGAACTCTTCAAGCGGTTCACCAAAAAGGAGCTCGAGGACGAATCGCTAAAAAGGGGCCTGCGTATCAGCCCGGTGAGCGACGTGAAAGACCTGTACGAGAGCCGACAGCTCCAGTTCCGGAACTACTGGAAGACTATCGAACATCCCGAGCTATCGGACGCCGTACCTTACCCCGGCCAGCTATTTCAGTCCAGCGAGATGAAGGCCGAACCCCGCCACAGAGCACCGCTTATCGGCGAACACAACCAGGAGATATACCAGGGCGAGTTGGGCTTTGATAGCAATACAATAGCTGTCTTAAAAGAAAAGGGGGTCATTTAACCAGCACCGGATTGGGGGGACTGCTATGGATAAGAGGTTACCATTTGAGGGAGTAAAAGTGGTCGAGTGGACACAGGCCATCAACGGCCCGTGGACCGGGGCCTGGTTCTCCGACTTCGGCGCCGAAGTAATCAAGATAGAGTCCACCAAATTCCCCGAGATGGGCCGGGTCAGTTCACCGTATAAGGACAATATCCCTGGCCCTAACCGTTCCGTTACCTTCAATACCTTCAATACCGGCAAAAAGAGCTTCACGGTAGATCTGAAACACCCCCGCGGCCGTGAGCTATTTATGGGGCTCGTACAATGGGCGGACATAGTACTCCAGAACCAGCGACCGGGCCTGATGAAAAAAATGGGGTTCGGCTACGAGGAACTTAGAAAGGTAAAGGAAGATATCATTGTCATGGATATCAGCATTATGGGGCAGGAAGGTCCGCTGGTCGGGGTGGGTGGCTGGGGCAGCAACTCCATGGCCCAGAGCGGCCAGTTTTACTACTATCGCTTCCCCGATAGCGGTCCACTATCACCCGGCTTTACGGCCGTCCCCGATGCCATTGGCCCCATGTATGCCGCCATGGCCGGCATCGCCGCCCTGGACTACAAGCGCCAGACCGGAAAGGGGCAGTACCTAGATATCAGCCAGCTGGAGCCCATGGTCCACTTCCTGGGGCCGGCCGTCCTGAATTATACGATGAACAATAGAATACAGCCACCAATCGGCAGCCGGGACCCGGACGCGGCACCGCATAATGCCTTTCGCTGCCGGGGAGACGACCGCTGGTGCGTTATCGCCGTATTTACCGACCAGGAATGGCAGGCTTTCTGCCGGGTACTGGGTAACCCGGAATGGACGCAGTCTGCCAAGTTCGCCACTTTGTCGTCCCGGAAAGAGAATGAGAGCGAACTGGAGGAACGGATTAGCCAGTGGACGATGCAGTATACCCCCAGAGAAGTGATGACGATGATGCAGGAGGCCGGCGTCCCAGCCGGGGTGGTGCAAAACGTCGAAGACATCGTTGATTTCGATCCGCAGGTAAAGGCCCGGGAGTTGCTGCTGACACTGCACCACGAGGTTGTCGGGGACTACCTGCATACCCGTTGGCCTTTTATCATGTCGAATACACCACCCGATATCAAAACCGGTCCCCTTATGGGAGAACATAACCACTACATATGCACCGAAATCCTGGGCATGAGCGATGAGGAGTTCGTTGAACTGATAAACGAAGAGGTAGTTGCCTGATGCCGGTGGCAGCGATACCGGCGGTTGGGAGCCGGATACCTACAATATAAATCTCGCCGGCACCACCTGCGGCTTCGCCATTAACTCAGGCCGCATTGCCGGCGAAAATGCCGCCAGATACGTCCTGTCGACTAAAAAGCATGCCAAATAGCTACCCTAAAGAGCGGCGGTCAGTCTAGTACTGGTAAAAACCCTTGCCGGTCTTGCGCCCGAGCCAGCCGGCGGCCACCATCCTTCTCATCAGCGTCGGTGGCGCATACTGCGGGTCTTTAAGCTCCTCATATATGGCGCTGGCACCCTTTAACACGGTATCGAGGCCAATAAGGTCCAGCGTTGCCAGCGGCCCCATAGCGTGCCCGGCCCCCATGGTGAAGACGGTATCAACATCCTCGGGGACGGCGATGCCCGCCTCAACGACACGAACCGCATTCAGCAAAAAAGAGGTGAATATGCGGTTCGAGATAAAACCCGGCATATCCTTGCAGACGACTACCGTCTTGCCGATGGACTCGCCGAAACTCTTGGTGGTGGCTACGGTAGCATCGCTGGTGGCGATACTCCTGACCATTTCCAGTATCTTGGCCACCGGTACGGGGTTGGAGAAATGCGTTCCCAGCACTTGGTCAGGACGGGCAGTGGCCGAACCGATATCGGCAATAGACAGAACCGAGGTATTCGAGGCCAGTATAGTATGCTTGGGGCAGATTTTATCAAGCTGGGCAAAGACAGACTTTTTAAGCTCCATCTCCTCGGGGGCAGCTTCGATAACCAGGTCGCAGGCGGCGAAGTCGGCCATGTTGGTGGTTCCCTTAATCCGGGCCAGAACCGCATCCTTGTCCTGTGGCGATATCTTGCCCTTGTCGACACTCCGGCTCAGCACCGCATCAATCGACTTTAGCCCTTTGCTCAATACCTGGTCATTTATCTCTGAGACTATGACCTGATACCCTGCCTGGGCACATACCTGGGTAATACCCGAGCCCATTATACCGCAGCCAACTACTCCCACCGTCTTTATTTCCATATCCTATGATACCTCCCTTCTTAGAAATCGTATCATTAGTTCTCCCGTGGGAGACTTTTATTTCTTTAATATGGTTATCGCACAAGCCGCGTTGTCGTCCATCACCCAACCGCCGGCGTTTTCGGTCATGCCTATCTTGGCATTGGGCACCTGCCTCTCACCGGCTTCGCCCCTCAATTGCCAGACTATCTCGCTTATCTGAGCCAGACCGGTAGCCGATACCGGATGACCCTTGGAAGCCAGGCCCCCGCTGGGATTAACGGCGACGACGCCGTTTATCTCTGTCTTCCCCTCGTCAATCCAGCGGCCTGCCTCGCCTTCCCCGCACAGGCCCAGTTCTTCGTAGATCAGGAGTTCGGCCGGGGCCATGGCATCGTGACATTCAACGACATCTATATCTTCAGGGCCGACGCCGGCTTTCTCGTATGCCTGTCGGGAGGCCCGGGTTTCAATAGGCACATGGACGGCGTCCGCAGAAGTCGGTGTCCCCGATACCAGCTCGCAGGCGGCTATGGTAATCGGCGTCTTCGAGGAATACTTGGCCGCCTTATCCCTAGTGGTGACTATCGCCGCCGCCCCACCATCGGCCATGGTAGAGCACATGAGCAGGGTAAGCGGGTCAGAGACCACCCGCGAGTTAAGGATCTCCTCCATAGTCCGCGGTTGTCTAAACTGGGCGTAAGGATTAAGCGCGCCATTCTTGGTGTTTTTCACCACCACTTTGGCAAAATGCTCCCTGGTTAATCCATACTTTTCCATTAACCGCCTCAAATTCATGGCATAAAGGCCGACAAACATGAAGCCGAACTTGCCCAGTATAGTACCGAAAGCCATAGCCGCCGCCGACCTGGCCGTGTCGGCAATGCACATCTTTTCAACACCGACCGCCATAGCCACATCATAGTTACCCGAGGCCACCTCCAGGATACAGCTCCGCAGTGCCGTCGAGCCACCGCTGCAGGCATTCTCCACGTTTATAACCGGCATACCCATAAAGCCGGCATGGCTCACCACATGCTGAGCGATAGTCCCCCTCAACTCTGTCAACTGCTGGCCCATGGCGTTGGCCACGTAAATAATCGGTATGTCCTTCGGGGGAATATTGGCATCTTCAACAGCGTTCCATATCGCTTCCGTGCCCAGCTCCTTCAGGCCTTTGTCAGGATGCTTGCCGAAGCGCGTCATACCCACGCCAAGAACTACTACTTCCCTCATTTTTATTACCTCCTAACTGCCTTTTACCGGCTGATACTGGTAGCTTATTATCTCGTTACCATCTTCATCATCCCTTACCTTGGATATTACCAGCTCCAGGTCCATACCTATCTTTAAGGCATCTTCCGAAGGCTCGACACCGGTTATCAGCGACCAGATTACCGGGCCCTCTTCCAGCTTAACGTATGACTGAATAGAAGGGCTGGTAAAACCCGGTAGAGCCGACCTGACTATGCTGAACGTCTCCAGTTTGCCCTTCTTGCCGATGTGCGCCTCCTCCATGGTGCCCGGCTCGACACAGCGGGGGCAGACTGGAGTCCCTGGGAAGTCGGTGAAGCCGCATTTCTTACATTTGGCCGCAATTAGATATGGCTCCTCCCCAGTTGCCTGCGGCTGATGGAATAAGCCCTCCTCGACCGGAACCCGTTTCTTTCCCTCAAACTTATCGCCCAATTTGGTTTCCATTGATGTCTCTCCTCTCTGCTTTGCTTTATTGTCTCGTTAAAGCTCTATCGGCCTTTGAATACCGGCTTTCTTTTCTCGTTGAAGGCCTTCATCGCTTCCTGATAATCTTCTGAGCTATTAAGGACGAGACAGCTCATCAGGGAATGCTCCAGTCTCGACGTATAATCAACCTGTACTGCTCGATTAATATAGGCTTTGGTGAGCCTCATGGCCAGCGGGCCTTTACTGGCCATATCAGCAGCCAGGGCGTCGACAGTGCTTTCCAGCTCATCGGCCGGCACTGCCCTATTCACCAGCCCCATTTGCTCTGCCTCTTTACCGGTGAGAAGCCGTCCGGCGAGAAGAAGGTCCTTGGCCCGCCTCATGCCTATCAGCAGCGGCAAACGGTAGGGACTGCCACCGGCACCATACAGACCGACGTTAATGTGCTGGTCACCTATCCTGGCGTCTTCAGCAGCAACTACCAGGTCAACCGCCAGCATCATCTCGAACCCTCCCGCCAGGCAATAGCCATGCACCTGGGCTATTACCGGCTTGCCCATGCTCTCCATCTTTTCCAACATCACACTATTACCGAAGCGGAAAAATTTCTCCTGGTCATGCAGGGTCTTTAATTGCTCCATCGAAAACTTCAGGTCTACCCCGGCACAGAACGCCTTTCCGTTTCCCTTTATCACCACCACCCGGATGTTATCATCTTTATCGGCATCATCAAGGGCCTGTCCTATTTCCATAAACGTTGTTCCGGTCATAGCATTACGGGCTTCCGGCCTGTTCAGAATAATCTTGGCAACAGTATCCTTTTTCTCATAAATAATCGTCTCATAGCTCATTTATCAATCCCCCTCCCTATTCACATTATTTCGCAAATTAGCGCCCTAGCAAGGTAATTCTGGAATAGATGACACAATACGCTCAACTGCTCGAACACCCCACCCAGACAGTCCGTCGCGGAAAACCCAGGATAATGAGATATAATGTTCGTCAGATGGCCCTGATACCAGAATGTCGATGATTCTAAGGATGAAGATTATAACCGTTATCGTACTGCCCGTAGATATAGCCTATCAAACCCGCTAATATCATACACTAACCACACTGTCAAATCAAGCGATATAAGCCGGGACCGCGATTTCAAGGACCACCAGTAAGATTTGAAGTACCCCTGGGGCGACTCGAACGCCCGACACGCGGTTTAGGAAACCGCTGCTCTATCCTCTGAGCTACAGGGGCAAACCACCGCAAGCTATTATATCCGAGAACGACAACAGCCAGCAACCGCCTCCTTGAAAACTCCAGAGCCTGGAGACAGGCCGGACAAACCTCACCCAAATTAACTATTGCTAAAACATGACCTAAAGTTTATTATCTTCTTATAGGGTAATCTAGTCCGGGCAGTATGATATACCGTAGCCTGGCACCAGGCATTGAGGGCTGTCCTTAATGTTTTTGCGCCAAGTGATGTTGTGCTGAGAGCATGATTATTATGACATAGTAAGGGATAGGGAGGGGACTTGTTAATTAAAGTCAGCTATTGTAAGCTTATCAGGCTTGACTTACCGCAGCCTTTATTATATTCTTTGTTTGATAACAGAGGTTATCTCCGGATTAATCCAGTATCGTATCCGGGCAAAGGTTTTAGTGACCTTTACGGAAGCTAAAAGGGGGTAGCAGGATGGATACCGTGAATGAGCGTCGGCGGGAACCCGAGGTGGGCAGTGATAGAGATAGCTCGGCGACACAGCGCGAAGCGGTAAAGAGCCTGATCGAAGCTGAGCTCAAAAACGTCGTGGACGAGGAGATGAGAAAGGCAGCCCAGGAGTTGCTCGAGGAGCAGAGGAAGGCAATCAAGCAGATGGTCGATGAGCAAAAGAAGGTCATCTGGGAAGCTGTAGAGGAGGAGAAGAAAGCAATCTGGTCGAGGGTAGAAGAACTGCGGCAATCAATATCTAAAATCGGCTTGAGATAGCGTTATATTGTTTATCACCTACTCAGGTCGGGATAGCCGGCATAGTCTGGCACTACGATTGATATCTACTAAAATAATTTCGCCGGCGTTTTTGGAACGTTTGAAATAGTTATATAAAGGCATATAGTGCCAATAACTTAGCGATAGGAGGACAGGCGTGGAATGGTGGCAAGTATTATTAATCCTTATAGCCGCTGTCTTAATTGGCGGGGTTATCGGCATTCTTATAAGCTACCTCATTTTGCGATTTGTTAGAAAGCGCGAAACGACTTTCCTGAGCGATCTGGTTGCCCGATTCCCCAAAAAGGTGGAGCCCGCCCCCATGGCCAAGGCAGAGACCACGTTCTCCGCGCCTGACTTACTCGCCGAAGTTAAACATAACCAGACCATAGCGGCCGAACCTATCGACGAAAAGCTGTCAACTTTTCAGACCGAGGTGTGGGACGCGCACAACTACCAGCTGGATAAACTGCCGGCAGAACTGCGGGATGACCTAGAGCAGGTTTATACCGATATCCGGCTGGCCAACAGCCTGGCCTGGTTATCGACAGAATTCAGCCGCCGTACCCCCAGCCTGGAAGAGAACTATACCAAACTGCGCCGCAGTATTAACGAAAAGCTCGACAAGATAGCGGCACACCTGGAACAGGCAGAAAGCGGATAGCACCGTGATTTCCGCTGCCGTGGCGGGGTTTCTTACCGACTACTGTTTTAGCACATTCAGGATTTCCGGCTTCAAAGACGGAAACTGGGCCAGCCAGTTAAGTCTCTCCATCTTTAAATCATAGGATAGCTGCTCTATTTGCTCATCGCTGTAATAATTCTTGGGCTCAAATCGGTCGAGCTCAACGTCGGGGATAGCCAAAGGCACATCATATCCCCAGAAATCGTCCCGCCGCCAGGTAATTCTATCCTTGGCAATCATTTCTATTATCTTTACCGAATCCCGCACCGTGATTTTCTGCCCCCGGTCCATGCCGCCAACGTGGCCGGTGTTGAGAGTAAAGCATTGAATATCCAGATTCTCCTGCAGGATACTTAAAAACATGTTGCCTTCTTCGGCATGGGAGCCAACAATGAACGGATTGGTGCCGACCACTCGCAGCGCTTTGCCCGCCTGGGTCGGGTCGCCAGCTGATGTCTCCACCGACTCACCGAGCATAAAGGCCACCGCCGCCCATTCCCGGCTCAGTCGTACCACGGGCGGCACGATATCGTGCCGTCGGGTGATAAAGAGAATAAAGTCAACCTTGGGGATATCTATCTGGCCATCGGTAAAGGCAATATCTTTCCTCTTGACCATGGCCCGGCCATTGGAAGTAATGGTGCTGTCGAAGAAGTCTACCTTTCCCGTTGCCGGGTTAACCAGGACGTTTTCCAGTATCGCCCGCGGACTCAGCGCGGCGGCGTAGAGGAGCGGCTGGGAACTGGGTTCCAGCCCTTCGGTCTTGATGTAGTACGAGTCCTCAGTACCGACGGCACTGCCGTCTCGCCTCAGGATAACCACGTCATCCTGCCGGATGACCACGGTCTCCGGGGACTTCAGCCAGTGAGAGTGGCAGGAAAGAGTAGTCTTGCCGGTAGCACTCAGACCGAAGAGCAGAAAGCCAAAGTCCTTCAACTGGTTGTCTCTCTTTACCCTGAGTATCTTACCGGCGGCATGCAGCCCCAGATTACCCTGCGTCTTGGCCCAGTACATAACCTGGCGCAGCATCGCCTTCTTCTGCTCGCCCTTATAGTCACTGCCCAGGACAATGGTCAAGCCCATCTCGGGAAAGACCAGAACCTTCTTGTCCGGCCATTCCGGCACGGCCAGAGAGATAAAATCGGGCTCACCGTCCATCGGAGGAAACAGGGTATTACCCCACATCAGAGGCAGCCGGGCGTACTCGGCCGTGACGTAGAGCCGGCAATTTCTCCTGAAGCCGGGCGTCATGCACATTGTCCTGTCCAGCTGAATAATCTCTTTGCTCTTGCAGTAGTCCAGGACATTGTCGATAAGTTCCAGGTCTTCTGGATCGGGGTCGCCCATTATTACCTCGGTAAGCTTGGCCATCCTGTTGCGTACTTGAGTGACCACCGAGAGATTGCCAAACTCGGTGATGACCCCGCCATGCTGAAGCGCCCACTCCCTGAGGCTCTCGTCAGAGGGGTTGTCAATAATCTTCCTGGGCTGGAACGGCTTGCCGAATATCTTTTCCATGACTTAATAAATTCTAGCAATAAGGGGGGCTAACCGGCAACTATTAAGGTTGTCATCAGGACACCATCTTTTGCAGCTTCTGCGGTAGCTGGCCAAGTGGTACCGTCTCCTGCCGGGCGCCGCTCATATCCCGCAGCACGGCGTTATCACCGGCCAATTCCTCCTCCCCGATAATGACCGTATAGCGAGCCCCCAGGCTGTTTGCCTGTCTTAGCTGCGCCTTCAGGCTCCGACCGCCCACCGCCTCGATGACACCAATACCCGACCGCCTCAGCCGGGCAGCCAGCTTAACTGCTTCGTCCCTGGCAGCATCACCGATACCGGCAATAAAGACCGGCGGATGGGACAGGGCCGGCACCGGGATACCCTGCTTCTTGAGATTCAGTACGATACGCTCTATGCCGGTGGCAAAACCGATGCCCGGGGTTGGCCGGCCGCCAAGCACCTCAATAAGGTCGTCGTAGCGGCCGCCACCGCCGATGGCGCTCTGGGCACCACCCTCCGCCGGCTGGAACTCGAACACCGTCCTGGTATAGTAGTCCAGGCCCCGGACCAGGCGGTGGTTTACCTCAAAGGGAATACCGAGCACTGCCAGATGCCCCTTTAACTTACCGAAGTGGGTAGCACACTCTGGGCAAAGCTGGTCAGTGCTTTTCGGTGCAGCATCGGCCACCTGCTGGCACGACTCGTTTTTACAGTCCAGCAGTCTCAGGGGATTGGTCGTTCGCCTGGTTACGCAATCGCGGCAAAGTCCGGTAACCGGCTCATAATAAGCCCGCAGGGCCGCTAGATATTCTGGCCGGCATTTCCGGCAACCGATACTGTTAAGCTGGAGAGAAAGGTCACGCAGGCCGAGTGATTGGTAGAACTGCCAGGCCACATCAATGACTTCCCCGTCCAGGGCGGCGTCGGCACTGCCAATTGCCTCGTAACCAAACTGATGGTGCTGACGGTACCTGCCTGCCTGGGGCCTTTCGTGACGGAACAAAGAAGCGATATAGTACAGCTTTACCGGCTGCGGCCAGCTATGCATCCCGTGCTGTATATATGCCCGGCATACCGGCGCCGTGCCCTCGGGCCGGAGGGTAAGCTCCCCGCCGGAAAAGGAGTACATTTCTTTCCGCACGATGTCGGTGGCGTCGCCGATGCCCCGGGCAAAAAGCTGGGTGTCCTCAAAGGTGGGGGTATCAATCCGCTCGTAGCCGTATAGCTGGCAGATAGCGGCCGCCTTCTGCTCCACAAAGCGCCAGTAGGGCTGTTCTACCGGCAGAATATCCGCAGTACCCCGTGGTGCGCGATACAAATTACCTCTCCGCTGGCCTCACTCTAAGCTAGGATACCGTATTTTAACTTAACTTGTAAAGATGACCGAAAAAGGGTCGTGCAATAGTCGAGATAGATGTGATAAAATAGTAACTTGCCAAGGAGTGTAGCTCAGTTGGAAGAGCAGCGGTCTCCAAATTCCGAGGCTTTTATCTTTTACGTATGAATTAATACTTTTGTGTTATTTTTATTTATGCCTATTTTAAGTACTTTTCTTCCCCTAATTTAAATCAATGTCGCTTTTTCGTCGCTAATTTTAAGAGTGCTTAGGTGCCCCTTTTTGTAAAGCTATCATCTGAAAATTGGTGTAAAGCCAACAGGTCTCTCAACCACATTGAGCGCTTCCAGCATGGGGCTGTGATATAATTTCTGCTGAGATTATTATGAGCCAATATTTTGACGATACTATCAATGTCTTATGGTCACAGATAATGCACAGCATGAGTGGAAATGACCGATACCTGTGTGAAATCTACCTAGCAAGTGCTACCCAGAAGCACTTGTTTGCCGAGAGAAGATTAAGAAGCCTCAGGGGAAAAATTACTGAGTACAAACGTAAAAGTAGCAGAATAGATGAACATACTAGAAGTAGGAATTATCCTAACAGGCTACCCATTGAGATGGACTTTGACCATTGTATTCTAAGTCTACGAAGCTCACTGGAGCATCTAGCTCAATTGGTTAATGCCGTTATATGCCTGGGTATACCTGCAACCGGATATCACGAATCTGTTAGTCTACAGCGCGTTATTAGTAAGTTAGATAAAGAAACGCTAGTACAGGGCTATTCATGCCTGTCTAATTTGTCCTTATATTTAAGTAAGGTTAAGAACAGTAACTGGTATAAGGAGCTACATGCCCTGCGCATTGAGTCTTTTCATGTTAAATTCGGAAGACTTCCACGAACTGAGACTATGACACTTGGACGTGACCTAATCGACCTAAAATTTTTATTACCTAATGGTACTGTAACTAGCAAGACGACTGAAATAGATAGAGATATATTTGTATATTGTAAGAGTATTGTAAAGGATGTTGAAAGAGTCCTTAACAATAGTTTTCAATATCTAAGTGAATACTTATTATCAAAATTTGGCGATAAGTGGTTAAAGGATTCGACTGACTGAATTAGCATCGCAAAATACAACTTCAACCTAGAATAGCGTTCCACCACAGTGGTAGCGGGGGTTGGATTAGAAGGGGACGGAGGGCGGGAGACTGACAGGGCCCACCATTATGACATATGGTTAATAGAATAATCAGCTATAGTATTTTAGCCTTGTGGTATAATAGTTATAAAGCCTAGCCAGTGGATTTGAGGGGAGGTGTCCTATGCCAAAGGGCACAATCAGACGGCTCATGGACCGTGGTTTTGGGTTCATCAAAGGAGAAGGGGAAGAGGACCTATTCTTCCACCGTAACGACCTTCAAGGGGTGGAATTCGGGTCCCTTAGAGAAGGGCAAGAAGTAGAATTTGAG
>DUEU01000073.1 GCA_011191985.1 Dehalococcoidia bacterium | reverse complement strand
GGAAGGCCAGCCGACTACGACCTGGATAGAAGTAGAGTAGCCGATGCCAAACCAGTATTATTGATGACTAAATGAGACTTTGGGAACGTATGATAAAGGAGTGAGCACAATGCCACCAATTATAGATGAAGACAAATGCAATGGTTGTGGTAAGTGCGTAGAGATTTGTCCCAATGACGTGTTCTTTGGCTCACAGCGTGGCGAAGTCCCAAAAGTAACCTACCCTGACCAGTGCTGGCATGAGAATGCCTGTGTCCATGATTGCCCGAAAGAGGCAATCAAGCTAAGGATCCCGTTGCCAATGATGATAATCTATAAATAGCTACAATACAAAATGGCTATTGATCCAATATGGGGCAGAGTACCAGGATAAAGGCACGCTAGTACCTGGCGGTATTCTTTATTGATTGCTAGAGCGACTGACCAAATTTTCAGATTCTGTTCGTCTTCGGGATAATAAGGTGCTAGAAAAAACGCAGCAATACTATGACTTCGCTTTTAACGAAGAATCTCTATCGACCTATGACCCAGTCACCATACGTTTTTCCCCTATACATACCACATGGCTATAAATAACAGCTTTGCGCTGCTGAAAAATAAGATCTTAAACTAAAAAGGTATTACTTTTTTTGAGCATCCATTTGAATATAGATAGCGGTAAAAAAAAGGACAGCATAGTCACCGTATCATTGGCCATATTTTGCCAGAGCTTCCAAGCTCTCACTATTGGTGGTATAGCTCTTTTCCTGCCACTCATCCGCCATGATCTAGTCTTGTCGTTCACGCAGGGAGGTATGCTGTCAGCAGTAACGACCTTTGTTTACGCCATTATGCAGATACCTTCAGGTTTCCTGGCAGATCGTTATGGCCCAAAACGTATATTCTTTATTGGAGTTCTTGGTACAACCGTTCTATCTTTAGCCTTCGGTCTCGTAACCGAATACTGGCAAGCCGTCGCGAACCAGGCCTTCTCCGGATTCTTTCGTGCTCTCCTATTTGCGCCAGGACTGACCTTGGTGGCAGGTTGGTTTCCACCGCAGCGCCGGGCAACTGCTATGAGCCTCTATCTCGCTGGCGGGTTTGCTGGGAACGTGGTTTTAGATATCGTTGGTCCTTTACTGGTCAACGAGTTTGGCTGGCGATTCCCCTTCATTGTGTTCTCAGCATTCGGTATAATTGCCTCGTTTGTACTTTTACATTTTAGTAAGGAGTCTCCCAGTATTGATAGGGACCATAAGGTCAGTGTGTCTGAGGTATTATACTTGTTCCGCTACCGTGTAATGTGGTTTTGCGGGGGAATACAGTACATCAGATTGGCAATCATGCAGGGTATTACTTTTTGGTTACCAAGCTTGCTCGTTGATGAAAAGGGATTGACCCTCCAGATTACCGGATTAATTATTGCCCTGCGAGCAGCGCTTATCATACCTTCAAACATAATAGGAGGCTATGTATCTGACCGACTCAAGAATCCGATCCTTATTATCGCCCTAGCGTTATTGATCCTAGCTGCGACTAATTCGCTCTTGGTGATGGTGAATAATATACCCCTTCTCATTGCCATAGTGGTAATTAACTCTCTATTCGTTCAGATGTACTTTGGCCCCCTATTTGCCATTCCAGTAGAGTTCTTGGGTGCTAATAAGGCAGGGATTACTGCCGGTTTCAGTAATTTCTTTGCCAATGTAGGCGCCTTCAGTTTCACCTATCTCTTAGGAGTACTTAAAGACGAGACTGGTATTTTCCAATCTGGCTTCTATACCACTACTGGAGCGGCTTTATTTGGCATAGTTCTTACTATATTATTGGGTAGAATAAGAAGTCAGATGCTAGAAAGGCAAGTCCAGCAACCTTCCCCATGATAACTGGACTAGCAATGTCAGCTAAAGAAACCAAGAAAGGAAATACTACAGATGCACTTTGGTAGTACGGTGGGTATCGTTGACTAGTAATAAACAAGGGGGCGGAATATTTTATGGGTGGTACATTGTTGCGGCCGGTATCGTATTAATGGCCTACGACGCCGCTTTGCTTGTTTACGGATTCAGTGCTTTCATAAACCCCATTGCTGCCACCTTCGCCTGGGGCTATGCCCAGATTTCGTTGGCGACTTCACTGCGATACGCCGAAATGAGTATCCTGAACCCGTTCCTGGGAGCAATGATTGATCGCTGGCCGGGTAGAAGACTTGTATTTGTCGGCGTGGTGATAATGGGGCTTGGGCTGGTTTGCATTGGCCGAGCCACCAGCCTGGCGACCTTCTATCTGGGTTTCTTAATTGTGGGTCTTGGTGGTTCCATTGCTGTTTATTTAGTGCCGTCTACCGCCATAGCCAGATGGTTCAAAAAGGATATAGGTAAAGCCAGCGGGGTGCTCTCCCTGGGGGTTGGTATTGGCGGGGGATTAATTCCTGTCTTGGTTAAGATAATTGATACCTTTGGCTGGCAAGACTCCATGATTATCATGGCTATTGGGGTGTGGGTGCTTGGCATACCATTGTCTCTGGTTTTTCGAAGCCGGCCGGAAGACTACGGGCTTTTGCCGGACGGAAGGAAAGGGGAGGAACAGAAAAGCCTGGGTTCCTCAGGGGGCTACGACTTCAGACTTGGAGTCAAAGATGTACTGAGGATGCGGCCTTTCTGGCACATAAGCGTAGCTTTTTTAATACAGATGTCAGCGAACCATACCGCAATCATCCACATGATGCCCTATTTGGCCAGCCTGGATGTGGCCAGGTCAACGGCGAGTATCGTGGCTATGCTGGTGCCTCTGATAAGCCTCGGCGCTCGCATACCTTTTGGCTGGTTGGCTGACGTCTTTAACAAGAAGTACGTATTTGCCGGCTCCCTGGCTCTTTCTAGCGCTGGCTTGTTTCTTTACCAGCTGGTCGATACTCACTCGCTCGGCTCGATGCTCCTATTCGCTATCGTTTTTGGTATTAGCGTTGGCGGCATGATACCAATAAGGACACCCATTCTTAGAGAATATTTTGGGGCCAGGAATTTTGGCATGATTTTCGGCCTGTCAGGTGTCTTCACTACAATGGCCATGGTACTTGCCCCACCTCTGGTAGGCCGGTTGTTTGACACGCGGGGCACTTATCATCCAATATGGTTCATCTTCAGCGGATTGGCCTTATTAGGCGTCATAATCGCGGCAACTACCCCCGACCCCACCGCAGAATAATCCGATTACACAAATTAAGAAAGGATTGTATCCAAATAGTATCCGTAAGCAAATAAAACCACTAAAATCATATTTGTAACTAGATAAAAATGAGAATTTCCCAAGAAAGAATATCATGGTATGATGTCATATTATGATTTCTTTACCTCTATTAAGTTAAAATATCATACATGCATGGCTAATGGGACTGGTTTAGACAGTGGCATAGTTGATAGAGGCAGGTCAATCCCAATAGCAGTAGGCAAATTGCAATCAGTTGATCTAAAAATAAAGGGAACGTCACAGCTAGACGCCAGCGATTAGATTTAAACCAATACAAGATAGATTGATTTAAGGCTATATATTAAGATGCAAATTCTCGATATTCTAAACATAGTATTGCCAACTTTTATTATAATTGCTATTGGATATATATTTGGGAAAATAACAAAAACAGACTTTGCTCCCGTGGCAAATATAGCCCTCTATGTGGGAGCACCCGCTATAGTGCTTACCTCCTTGCTTAACAATCCCGTAGTCTTGCTTGATGCAGCGAAAGTCTGGGGTGCTTCGCTGGTAATAATGCTTGGCTGCGGAATTGTAGCCTACTTAGTGTTTACCATGTTAAAGCAGGAACACTCCGGACTTTATGTCCCGATAATTATCATGAACACGGTTAATTTGCCGTTCCCCATAGCATACTTTGCCTATGGCACTGAAGGCTTAACCGCGGCTTCACTGTTTAGTATTCCAGTCACTCTGGTATTATTTTCGCTGGGGGTATATATAGTAGCCGGTAAACAACGGAAACAAAATATAAGAGAAGTATTCAAAATTCCGGTTCTATATGCCGCTGTACTCGGCCTATTTCTCAACTTCTTCCGTGTAGACGTACCTGAACTAGCGATCAATTCACTGGATATAATAGCAAAGATGGGTATTCCACTGGTATTGCTTATATTGGGTTATAACCTATCACGGGTGAAAATTACTTCGTTACCGATTACATTTTTAGCCTCTTTTCTGCGAATAGGGGTTGGCCTTATGATAGGTTTTCTTATTGTTAATCTGCTTGGTATCACCGGCGTCTTCAGGTCGGTGGTAATTTTAGAATCAGCGATGCCGGCAGCAGCTACGTCTGTTATTATTGCGACCAAGTACAGAAGCGAGGAAGGTTTGGTCTCGAGTGTGGTTTTCATTACAACCATAACCAGTTTAATAGTGATCCCCTTTCTACTAAATGCGCTATCTTGAAAAGAACACGCTATAATTACATTACATAAGGATAGGCTTAGCGAAGCTCCTATTAAATATTATAAAAAGATCTATGCTAATACGATAATTTACGGTAATACTCCGGGCCTGATGCTGGGTAGGGCCTTCTTTGGCATAGACCACTTATTATTCGGGACTGATTTTCCCTACAATAGACAAGACTTTGTATTTCAGCTCTACTGCTTAGGTGAGCTTTACCGTTAGCAGGCGGTTGATGTCGCGTACCTCCTGCAATTGTCGGTGGCAATCTTCTGTAAGCGGTTGATCTAGGCAAAGTACCATCATGGCACCACCACCCCGCTGTACGCCCCGACTAACCTGCATCTGGCTTATGTTGATATCGGCGTTGCCTATTATAGTACCTACGATGCCAATCATCCCCGGTCGATCTCTATGCTCTGTAAATAACATATAGCTGCCGCTAGGCTCGATTTCGAACCAGAAGTTATTAACCTTGATAATGTGGGTCCTCCCCCGGAGCGAGGAACCAGCTACTTGAACGAGTTCGGAGCTAGTTTTCAGTTCTACAGTAATCAAATTCGTGTAGTTTTCACAAGAGATCTCCTTCTGCTCAATAACTTTGATCCCGCGGATGCTAGCAATCATATCGGCATTAACGATGTTAATACGCTCTTCTATGAGTGGTTCTAAAAGCCCTGCTAGGATGGCAGCCTTTACGTGGCTTGTGTTCTCATTTGCGATTTCACCTTGGTATAGGATAGACAAAGATATCAGCTGCCCTTCCATTATTTGTGCTGCGATCTTCCCAATAGTACCACCTACCTGTACATACGGTATAATGATAGACCACGATTCGCTGGAAATAGAATGGATATTCACCGGAGACTTTGGAGCTTTACCATTCAATACATCCGTTACTTGTTTGGCAATGTCAATACTGGCACTTTCTTCAGCTTCATTTGTGGATGCAGCTACGTGGGGTGTAGCTACCACTTTTTTACTCTTAAGTAAGATGTTATCCTCGGCCGGCTCTTGGCTAAATACGTCAACGGCTGCCCCGGCAATTATTCCATTCTCAAGTGCCTCATAAAGTGCCACCTCGTCGACAATTCCGCCGCGAGCGCAGTTAATCAACATAGCAGTCGGTTTCATTAGGCGTAGCTGTTTCTGGCCAATAAGGCCTTTGGTAGCAGAGTTGATTGGCACATGTATCGTAATGAAATCAGCCCTAGATATAAGGTCATCTAGTTGAACCATCTCAACGCCTAGTTGGGCCGTCCGGCTTTCTGATATCATCGGGTCGTAAGCAATCACGCCCATTCTGAGTCCTAGAGCTAACTCAGCTACTTCGGTACCAACCCGGCCCATGCCTATAATACCTAGGATCTTGTTACGTATCTGGATACCTTTTACACTACGGTCCCATTGTCCTGCCTGTAACTGGGCGCATGAACTTGAGATATGCCTTGCTAGCGCTAGTAGCATAGCGATAGTATGCTCCGCTGTCGAAACGATATTAGCTTCCGGAGAGTTGATTACCATGATACCACCGCGTGTGGCAGCTTCTACGTCGATATTATCCACCCCAACACCAGCCCGGCCAATTACCTGAAGCTTCCGTGCCATGTCAATAATTGCTGAGGTTACCTTGGTCTGGCTCCGCACTACCAAACCATCGTAGTCAGAGATTATCTCCTTAAGTTGCTTAGGAGTTAGTCCAATACGTATATCGACTTCGGCCGACTGCCGGAGCAGATCCATACCAGCCTTGTGCAACTCTTCACTAACAAGTATCTTCATGTGCATAATATATTTACTTAGGGTCCGACACTTTATTCGAATAAGCTGTAGTTTGTACCAAGAACCCAGAGCCTTCTATTCCACCCGAAGGGTCTTGGCGGCTGCTATTACCCCTGCCCCCGGCTCCAATCGGTAGCCTTCCTCGAGCAACAGATTCTCGAGGGAAGAAAGGAGGAACAGCACATTCTCGGCACGAGATGAATGGCCCATAAGACCAATACGCCAGATTTTCCCCTTTAGCGGTCCTAGACCTGCTCCAATTTCGATGGCAAACTCACTAAGAAGCCTCTGTCTTATTCGCAGTTCATCAATACCTGGCGGGATACGTACTGAAGTCAAGGTGCTCAGGCGGTAACCGTCCTGAGCATGCAAAGTCAATCCCATAGCTTCAAGCCCGGCATGCAGAGCTGAGCCATTTATCAGGTGGCGTTGAATACGGGCCTCAATACCTTCCTCAACGATTAAAGCCAGCGCTTCGTGAAGAGCGTAGATCATATTTATAGGCGCGGTATGGTGATATAACCTGCTAGAGGACCAATAGTTAGAGAGTAGCGATAAATCCAAGTACCAACTCTTTACCTTATGTGTGCGCGCCTGTAATATATCGAAAGATGCTTGGTTAACAGTAAAGGGCGCTAGGCCCGGTGGACAGCTTAGACATTTTTGCGTGCCACTGTAGCAGATGTCGATGCCCCAGTCATCCACGGCTACTTCATGTCCTCCTAAAGAGGTAACGGTGTCTACCAGAAATAAGGCTTCATACCGCTTGGCAAGTCGGGAAGCCTCAACTAATGGCTGAAGGACACCGGTCGATGTTTCAGCGTGAACCAAGGCTAGAAGCTTCACTCTTCTCTGGGCTTTTAAAGCATTTTCAAGGGCTTCAGGCTCAATGGCTTGCCCCCACTCTGCTGCCACTTGGATAACTTTGGCACCACATCTCTGGGCATTGTCCACCATTCGTTCCCCAAAAAGGCCATTGACGCCTATTACAGCAACGTCGCCAGGTTCCAAGAAATTACAGAAACTAGCCTCCATCCCGGCTGATCCGGTGCCAGAAATCGGGAATGTAAGATTGTTTTTTGTCTGAAAGGTGGAACGGAGGAGTTCCATAGTGTCTTCCATAATAGCAATAAAGTATGGGTCCAGATGTCCCACTATAGGTGCCAACATAGCCCTTTGGACGCGGGGGTGGATATTGCTTGGCCCGGGCCCCATAAGAATCCGGATTGGAGGATTCAGCACTTGGTGTTGATTATTTGGCATAAATTATCAACCTCTTTTTATTATAATACCATCTTTTAACAAATAAGGGTTATGACGCCGAGAACTCCGGCTGGGCCATAGAAACAAATATGATAGCCGGTATCCTACAGGGGAAAGGGGTAAGTGTGCTGGCTATGGCCGGGGCCATAGCCAGGCCCCAGCGCCTTCTCTTCAGGGCGAATATGCCGCCTATTATGCCCAGCACGCCGATGAGGGCAGCCAATGCACCAGGGGCGCCATAAACGATCATCATTAACGTCAAAAGCTCGCCTGGCAGTGTGCCACCGTAGGGAGAGAATGGCTCACGGAATATGAATCCCATCATGTAGACCCAGAAGAGCATCCAGCCTAATCACAAAACACCGAAAGCACGGAAATTGTGGATAAAATACCGCCGACTTTGGCTTTGTTGTCCATTGGCCCTACCGCCTCTTCACCCTGCTTTTTTTGTAGTGTTCTGGAATTATCCCAGCACGGACGCCAGCTTATCTTCCTACCATCAAACTAGGTAGCCATAGACTCAGATTAGGAAAGGCTACCATGACGCCTAAGAAAATTACTAAAACAAGCATGAAGGGCGCTATCCCCTTGAGGAGGGCACCGCTACCGATAGCAAAGGTATTTCGCACTAAAAAGAGGTTTATGCCCATTGGCGGCGTAATCAAGGCTATCTCCATGTTAGTGACATACAATATTCCGAACCACAGCGGGTCGTAGCCCATTGCCGTGATTAAGGGGACGAAGATAGGTATGGTCAGCAGCATGATGGTGATACCTTCTATAAAGCAGCCTAAAATCAGCAGAAGAACCATTATGCTGATAATAACGGCTAGCGGAGGTAACGCGGACTCGGTAACCCAGTTGGTCATTTGTTCTGCCAAGGCTGAACTGCCGATTACATAGGAAAAGAAGGAGGCGGCCACAATGATCATCAAAATCATAGCGTTCAGCATGGCCGCTTCCTTCATAGCCCGGAATATACCTTTAGCCCTGAGACCATAAAAGACGATGGCAATGACCATGACAACGAAGCAGCCGACGCCGCCGGCTTCTGTCGGCGTGGCAATCCCGAAGTAAATAGAGCCGAGGACAAAAAACATCACCGCCACTACGGGCCAGACATTTTTCAACGACCCGAACCGGACTGACCATTTTACGGCGCCCGCTGGAGGGCCGAGTGACGGGTTTCGAGTACAGATTATTATGGGCACCGCCGCCAGCATGAAGGCAAGGATGATACCCGGTATAATACCGGCGATGAAAAGCCGCCCCAGGGGCACGTTTGAGAGAATGGCATAGATAATCATGGTGGCGCTGGGGGGGATTAGCGGCCCCAAAACACCGCCGCAGGTCAGCCCACCCAGAGCGAGAGGTTTACTATATCCGTATCTTTCGAATTCAGGCTCAGCGACCTTGCCCACGGCGACTATTGTCGGAGCGCTGGCACCCAGGGCCGCGGCCATTCCGGCTTCACCCATGATGCTGGCCGCAATCAGTCCACCAGGGACCCGGGACAACCAACTCCGCGCTGCTCGGTAAAGGTCTTCGCCTATTGTTGTCTCGGCGATGACAAAGGCCATTAATGTAAACAGCGGCAGCGGTGTCCAGTTCAAATTATACAGCAAATGGAACGTCGTCCAGCCGATTTTATTGAGGACAATACCGCCGAAAGCGAGGAGCCCGATAGTTGCTGAGCTGAACCCCAGGGCATAGGCGATGGGCACGCCCGACATCAGCAAGACGAGCATCACCGCCACGCATAACGTCGCCGCTACCGTATAGTCCATAAAACCCTTACCAAGCTGACTAAGCTAAAGGACGCGTTCCAGAAGACCAATGGCAGTCAGCTACTCAACAACCTTCTTTGTACTGACGAACAGTGAAGCAACGCCACGGATTAGTATGGTCAAAAGGACGAGGCAAAGCAAACCGTAGCCTATCGGTACTACTATCTTTACCGGGAACAGGGGTATTGCCCATGCTGAAGAACTTACCTCACTAATACTCAACGAGAACATAGCTACTTCCCAACCCTGCCAGGCCAGCAAGAAACAGAAGAAGAACCCCAAGACCGGGGCGACAATGTTAAGGAGAATGCCTTGCCCTTTTAGCGGTAAACGGCCGCTGAAGAAATCAACCCTGATATGCCGCCTTTGCCTCTCCAGGGCAGCCGCCGCTAGGACAAAAGACCACAGCATGCCCACCATGCTGAGCTCGTAAGAATAGGGTTCCGGGCTATCGAATATGTAGCGTCTTACCACGCCGTAGGTGGCGAGAAGAACCATTATAACCAGTATGAATCCGCTAATCACCAGGCCTAAGTTGCCGGCACGCTCAATTACGCTGTCGACTGCCCGTATGACTTTACTGGCCAATCACACCGCCTTTCGATAGAAATTACTTTTTACTATCAGACGGGTCAGGGATTTTCGCTGTTTACCTTGTCAGCAAGTTGCAGTAGTTGCTGGCCGAACTCTCCCATGGCAGCTATCCGTTCATCCACGAATGGTTGAACGGCCGCTTTCCATTTAGCCCGTTCATCCGCAGGTACGTGATAGATTTCTACCCCCGCGGCTTCAATCGCCGCCGGATGGTCTACCTCATAAAACTGAATCTGAACATCGTTGAATTCATGTGCCGCTCGCTGTGCTTCCTCAGTCAGCATGTCCTGAATGCGCTTGGGCATGGCATTCCACACGTCCAGGTTGACCGAATATCCGTGAGAGGTTGGCACCAGATTGGCCATCGTAGCATATCCACAAACATCGGTCAGTTTGCCGACTACCATCCAGGTCGTTCCCTGAGTGGTGGCATCTATCACGCCCTTCTCCAGCGACGAGTAGGCGTCGGTCCAGGTGATGAACACCGCGGAACCACCCAGAAGCTCAGTCACAGCCGAGGTCGTGGGCGAGATGCTGCCGACCAGCAGGCCATCCCAGTCGGCCATGGTCTTGACCGGTCTCACGGTGATAAGCTCCAGCGGGCCAACGGTATGGGACGCCAGTGCCGTCTGGTTGAACTTCTCCCGGAACATCGGGTCCATCATCTTCACAAGGTCGTCTTGGGCGGCGATAGTACCCTGGATGTTATTATACAGGAAGGGGAGCTCACAGGCGTCGAATCTGACATCGAGACCACCGAAGGCGCCCCAGGCGATGTTGGTCATCTCGACCGCGCCGGTCCGCACGGCATCAATGGTCTCGGGGAACTTGACCAGCGACTCAGCGGGATAAATTTTTAATTCATATTCACCGCCGGCGCGTTCGTTAAATTTCTCCGCCATGCCCGACATATTTAGAAACAAAGGATCGTCCCCGCCGGGTTGGGCGATAGTGCACCGCAAAAGCACCGTTTCTTTCGGTTTCGGAGTACAGGAAATAACCAGACTGACCAGTAACAAAATGATTACCAACACCGAGAGTAGTACAGATAGCTTCTTCATTATTATTATCGCCTCCTTTTACTTATTTTCGGAGTTTACTATGTTCCGGTTGTTCTGGGCCAAACCGCCTCGCAAGCTATTGCATGCCGCTATTCTACACCATGCACTCACCCCACTTCAACCAAGAAGACCAGTTATTTAATTTTCCTTACGTTTATGTCGCTACCCGACATTCGTGAAAAAACTTGGTGCTATCTGCCAGTCCAGGAATACCCTCTGCCCAAGCTCGCTAGGTTTTATTTACCCAGTTTAACTTCCTTCTTAAATTAAGCACTCTATCTATTATACTATTATACACAGACTGTCAATCCCCGCCTGCCAGAGTTTGTCCCGCAACCTGGTTACCGTTCTCGACCAGCAAGCGGTCGGGCCTGGTCTCCTCGCCACAGCATAACGACGCTGAAATTACCAGGACGAACATATTGGCAGACCCCGAATAGATAAATATTATTATCATTCAGTGCTGCTGTCAGTAACTGACAAGGTGGCGATAAATACCAAGAAAACAAGCCCGTAACTTGACAGGGTATCCGTTTCTCCTTATCATAAAATTACGCATTCTATAACCCTATAAACCGTGCCATTAAGATTGTCTGCTTTTCATATAGACTTATATCAAAAGCAGTATTTGTTAGGCAATATCGGCAGTCTCCGGTGCGGCCGGTTATTATCGGTTCCGTTCATAAATGCTGGCGGGAGCAGCCAGAGGCGGCATAAATTACAAATGGGAACCGAGAATCAGACTTATATACGGACCTTATGAGCATGAGAGGTGTGACCAGATATAACCCGGAGCTCGAATCAGGAGCAGAAAGCAAGCTCCTGACCCTCAAGGAAGCGATAAGACGCTACGTTAGACCAGGAATGAAGCTGCACCTGGCCGGCGGCATCGGCGGCCCCAGCGCCGCAATATGCGAGCTTATCCGGCAGTACCGGGGCACGAACCCCGGGTTCACCCTTATCCAGAGCACCATATCCGGTCATGCCATAAATCTCCTCCACTGTAACCTGGCTAGGAAGATAATTTTCGCCGCCTGCGCCGACATTTCGACCTCATCACGCCCCAGCCGGATTATGCAGAGAGCCTGGGCGGAAAAGAGCCTTGATCTGGAAAACTGGTCGCTATGTTCCCTGCAGCAAAGGCTCATGGCCGGGGCACTGGGTGTCAGCTTCATACCGACCCGTTCCATCGCCGGCAGCAGTATCGCGCAGGATAACCAGGCGGCATTTAAAGAGATTCATGACCCCTTCGGGGGCGGGGCAAATGTAGGGCTGGTGCAGGCCCTTAACCCTGATATATCGCTGGTACACGGCTGTGTCGCCGATGAGCAGGGCAATACCATTTCGGCCGTCCCCTACGGCGATGACCTGTGGGGGCTCCTGGCCAGCAGTGATGGGGTACTGGTTACCGTCGAAAAGATTGTGCCGACCGATTATATCAAGAAGTATGCGGCCCTGGTAAAGATACCGGGCCATATCGTCAAGGCGGTCTCGGTGGCGCCGCTGGGAGTCCATCCATTTTCGCTGGCCCATCCGGGGATAGGCGACTTCAACGCCTACGAGACCGATACCGAGTTTCTACAAGACCTGCACCGGGCGTTTGCCGATAACCAGAAACTGGACGACTGGATAAAGGAGTGGGTAATAGACTGCAACACGCCGGAAGACTACCTGAATAAACTGGGTAGACGGAGGGTAAAGAACCTGCAAAAGATAACTTTTAAAGCTGCCGAGCGCTATAACATGTCGGCAGCGGCACCGTCCCCAGAAGCGGAATACAGCCAGGAGGAGATGGTACTGATTGCCGCCGCCCGGGAAATAACTAGGTGTATCATGGAATCAGGACACCGGGTTGCTCTGGTCGGCGCCGGCTCCTGGGGCATGGCGGGACTGCTGGCCTATCATCAACTCCTCGCCCAGGGGTATCAGCTTGATCTTATTACTGGAAACGGGCAGATCGGGTACGAACCACAGTCAGGACCGCTGGGGGCACAAAGCGTCGGTGTGGTATACAGCGCCAAAATGTTAACCGATACCGTGACCACCCACGGAGTGTTTGTTGGCGGCCGGAACAGTAAATGCCTCAGCGTGCTCGGTGCGGGACAGGTTGACCGCAACGGAAACCTTAACTCCACCAAGACCGCCGATGGCCAATTTCTGGTAGGTTCCGGGGGGGCTAATGATTCCGCCAATGCCCGGGAGGTTATCGTAATCCTCAACCAGTCAAAAGACCGCTTTCCCGAGACCATGTCTTACGTTACCTGCCCGGGTGACCGGGTAACTACCGTGATATCGACCATGGGCGTCTTTCGCAAACCCGCCGGCAAGGGGGAACTGCGCCTGGCGGCATGCTTGCCTGATCCGGCACTGGCCAGCCTGGAAGACGAGATAAAACAGGTGCAGGACAATTGTGGCTGGTCCCTCAAGCTGGCCGACAGGGTCGAAGAAGTATCCCACCCCACCCCAGATGAGTTAAAATTATTACGTTGGCTGGTGCCCCAGCGCTCGTGACTTACGAGGCTGGAGTGTAAGAGAAATATCCGGCTTACTGTCAGCAAAGGAGGCTTTTATGAGCGGTCCGCTCGAAGGTATCAGAGTTGTGGAATGCGCTGGCTACCTCGCCGCTCCATCGGCGGGCTACATACTGGGCGACATGGGGGCTGAGGTAATCAAAATAGAAGACAGAGTCAAAGGCGACCCGGTGCGTGGTATGTCGAGCACCTTCGGCAGAGGCATGATTATGCCCGACGGCACCAATATCCTGTTCGAGACCGCCAACCGGAACAAGAAGAGCATGACACTGGACCTGAAAAAGGAGAAGGGCAAGGAGCTGCTCTACCGCCTGGTGGCCGCTGCCGACGTATTCTGCACTAATTACTCTTTATCGGCGATTGATAACCTAAGAATGGACTACGAGACCCTTAAGAAGCATAACCCGAAAATCGTCTACGGCCTGGCTACAGGCTATGGGGTGCTCGGTCCGGACAGTGAAAAACGTGCCTTCGATACCATAGCCCAGGCACGCTCGGGAATAATGTGTACCCTCGGTGAGCCGGATAGCCCACCCTTACAGATAGCCGGGGTGTTATTTGACCAGGTAACCGGGACTCTGCTAGTAACCGGTATCCTGGCCGCGCTGGCGGCCCGGGACAGGCAGGGGGTAGGGCAGAAGGTTGACGTGTCTCTGCTTGGTTCCGGAATACACATGCAGGCCTACAACGTCAATGTGACGCTGCTGCGCGGGCGCCCGATGCCAAGGCCCTCCCGACAGACGCTGAAAAACCCTATGGCCAACAATTATGAGTGCGCCGACGGTAAGTGGCTGGTGCTATCCGAGTCCCAGTCCGACCGGTTCTGGCACAACTTCTGTGTTGCCCTTGGTATTGAAAACCTGGAGAAGGACGCCAAGTTCGCCACCGCCAAAGACAGGCGGGACAACTTCCTGGAGGTTACTAGTACTCTGGAGAAGGTATTCAAGACCAAGACGAGGGACGAATGGTTAGACATCCTGCTGGCCAAGGGAGGTGGCCTGGCTTTCTCGCCCATTCTGGATCTCACCGAACTGGCGTCAGACCCGCAGGTAATAGCCAACGAGTATATTACCGAAGTTGACAATCCCACCCTGGGTAAGATTAAAATGATGGGTATGCCCATCAAGTTCAGCGAGACGCCCGCCCAGATAAGGGCATTCGCCCCCAACTTCGGCCAGCATACCGAAGAAGTGCTCATGAGTGTCCTCGGTTGTGACTGGGAAGAGATAGAAAAATTGAAAGACGATGAAGTAATCTGATAACTTTGAACACCCGGAACTGTCCGGCCCGGCAGTTTTGGCCGAAGAATATATATCAGCCGATGGCCGCCCGAAACACAGTCGGCGCCATATCAGCCAGAATCAGGAGGGAAAATGCAGACCACGGTAAGACAAAAGCGTATCGATGAAGATGAATTCCTGGAAATGCGTAAGGCGGTGCTGGCGGAATGGCCCACCGGCAAAGAAGTAGACCTCGAGGAAGCGGTGGAATACCAGCGCAACCTACCGGCAAGCAAAAACTTCACCAAAGTAACCGAAAAGCTGCGGCAGGAAGGTAAGACCAACATCTTTCCCAGGGCCGGTACACCGGTCCTTGAAGAAGAGATTAAACTGGTCAAGACGCTGGTAGCGGCGGGTATACGCCACGTCCCAGTGACCATAGACGCCTACACTCGTTTACACCAATTCGAGAAAGCCCAGCAGGCACTGGAGGAGTCCATCAAGACCGGACGGCCCATGCTGAACGGCTATCCCATCATTAACCACGGGGTCAAGAATACCAGGAAGGTAATTGAAAGTGTCGAGGCCGCTTTTGTCCCCCGGGGGGCCCATGAGCTAGCCATGGAGATTGCCCTTGCCTCCGGTATGACGTCGGCAGGGAAGAGCTCGCTCTTTGAATTCGGCAGTTATGAAAAAAAGCGCACTCTGGAAGATTGCTTTAAACGAAGCCAGTATACGGATCGGCTGGCCGGATATTATACCGAGAGAGGGGCGGTAATAAGCACGGATATCCACGGATTTATACCATCCGGCACCTTCCCCTTAAGCGTCAATATAGCTGGCATAATTATAGATTCACTGGTTGCTGCCGAGCAGGGAGTTAGGAGTGTCATCCCTCTGCTCCACTTCAATGGCCATATGGCCCAGGACCTAGCCTGGTTGAAGGTGGCACCAAGACTCCTCCGGGAGTACCTGGACAGGTTCGGCTATAAGGATACTATCATTCCCGGCGTACTGGAAAACCAGATCCCCCTGTTCCCGGTGCCGCAGAACATGGGCGGGGCATTCGCCTACCTTAACTATAGCGCCATGGTGGCCGCCCTGGGCGAAGCCCAGGCAGTATTTGTCAGAACCATTGACGAGGGGGCAGGCGTTCCTACCCAGGAGGCACATGCCCTCAGTTATGAGTCGGCCAACTGGATTCTAAACGTAGTCAGGACACAAAAAATCAAGCTTGAAATTGAAGGCATGGAGACGGAGGAGAGGATAACCGAGGCCGAGGTGAGGGCCATACTGGAAAAGGTCCTGGAGCTCGGGGACGGTGATATGATCGTCGGCTCAATAAAGGCGGTCGAGGCCGGAGTGATTGACTCGCCATTTTGCCCTAACATCCATGTTAAAGATAAAGTCCTCGGTATCAGGGACAGCCAAGGGGCCTGCCGTTACCTCGAATTTGGCAATCTTCCCTTTCCGGAAGATATCAAGGACTTCCACCGGCAGAAGGTGGCGGAGAGAGAGCGGGCTGAAGGCAGAAAGATGGATTACCAGGTAGTCATTGAGGACTTCTGGGCCTTCAGCAAAAATAAGATAATAGGCGGCTGACCTCAATGTTTATATCTATACCATTAAAGGCGACCTGATAAAAGGAGGCAAAATGACCAGAAAACCCACCATAATAACGGGAACCGTGGGCATGGATGCCCATGTAATTGGCACCAAGATACTGTCTAGAGCCTTTCGGGACGCCGGTTTTAACGTCGTCGAACTGGGCTGTCTGACGCCAACCGACGAGTTTATTGAAGCCGCTCAGGAAACAGCCGCTGATGCCATCCTCATGAGTTCCCTCTACGGCATGGCCGAACTGGACCTGAGAGGTTTCAAGGATAAGTGCCGGGAAGCCGGCCTTGATGACGTACTTCTCTATATCGGCGGAATACTGGGCGTATCCCGCCACGACTTTAAAGACGACGAGGTAAAGTTCAAGAAACTGGGCTTCGACCGCGTCTTCCCGCCCGAGGCCGATTTGAAATCAGCTATCGAAGACCTGCGCCATGACCTGAAGGCCAGAGGCAAAATCTAGCCGATACGGAAGGGGAACCCGTGCTAAACGGTTGCCGCGCATTGGACCTGACTGACGAAAACGGCTTTCTCTGCGGTAAAATCCTGGCCGACCTTGGGGTCGACGTAATCAAGATTGAAAAACCCGGCGGAGAGCCATCGCGACGAATCGGACCTTTCTGGGGTGACATCCCGCACCCGGAGAAGAGCCTCTACTGGTTTGCCTACAACTCAAACAAGCGGGGCATCACGCTGAACATTGAAACGGCCGACGGCCAGGAAATACTAAGCGCGCTGGTGAAAACGGCCGACTTCGTTATTGAATCGTTCCCCCCGGGATTTATGGACGGGCTGGGCCTGGGCTATGCCGCCCTCAGCGGCATTAAGAAGGCGATAATCCTGACATCCATTACCCCGTTCGGCCAGGCCGGGCCCTATCGTGATTACCAGACCGCAGATATCGTGACTATGGGCATGACCGGCGTCCTCTACCAGACCGGCGACATTGACCGCCCACCGGTACATATGAGCATGGCTCAGGCCTGTATGCATGCCGGTGCCGATGCCGCTGCCGGCACCATGATAGCCTATTACCACCGGGAGATGACCGGTGAAGGGCAGCATGTTGATGTCTCGATGCAACATAGCACTGCTTGGTTCCTGGCCAACGCCATACCTTTCTGGGAACTGAACGGGCTGATTTTGAAAAGGTCGGGCACTCTGCGCTGGAGCCTCAACTCCACTCAGCGGCAGGTCTGGCAATGCCGGGACGGCTATGTCTTCTTCAACATAATCGGCGGCCGGACCGGGGCCAAGACCTTCCGCGAACTGGTGAGCTGGATGGAAAGCGAGGGCATGGCCGATGAATACCTGAAGACCATGGACTGGGAAAAGCTGGACATGTTTAATGTCAATCAGGACGTAGTCGACCAGATTTCCCGGCCGATTGAGCAGTTCTTCCTGGCGCATACCAAGAAAGAGATTGCCCGTGAGGCAACCCGGCGGAGTATATCGGTCTGCCCCCTGTCCAGCATGGAAGACCTGCGGCACGACGCCCAGCTCGAGACCCGCAATTTCTGGGTAGACATAGAACACCCGGAACTGAATACCAGCATTGCCTATCCGCGGGAGTTTGTTAAGTCCTCGGAGGAGGCCTGTGCCACCCGGTTCCAGGCCCCGCTTATCGGCGAGCATAATCAGGAAATATACGGTGAGATAGGACTCTCTGGAGGAGACCTGGTTACCTTGAAACAGGCCGGAGTTATCTAGAGGGGGTACAGCGCGAGAAATGAAGGCTAGCAGTGGTGTGTTCAGCGGCCTGACGATTACCTCATTAAGCTGGGCGATAGTCGGGCCGCTTACCATGAAATTTTTCGCCGACTACGGGGCGACCGTGATTCGCGCTGTGGAAACCAGCACACGCCCCTGCACCCTGAGAATATCAACCCCATATAAGGATGGCCAACCCGGCCTGAATCGCAGCGGCTATTACAATCATTTCAGCGCCAACATGCTCAGTATGTCGCTCAACATGGACCATCCCCGGGCCATGGAGGTGGCCAAAAGGCTGGTGGCCCGGTCTGATGTGGTCATGGAAAACTTCGTCCCCGGGGTGATCGAGAAGTGGGGGCTGACCTATGAAGAGCTCAAGAAGGTAAAGCCCGACATTATTATGCTAAGGCAGAGTGGCTTCGGCCCCCAAGGGCCCTATGCCCGGCAACCAGCCTTCGGCATGATACTGGCCGCCATGGCTGGCCTGCCCAATTTTATCGGCTGGCCGGACGGCGGGCCGCTGCCGGTGGGAATATCGCCCTATACCGATTGTATATCACCGCGCTTCGCCACTGCTGCCCTGATTGCCGCTATTGATTACCGCAACAAGACCGGCAAAGGTCAACTGCTGGACCTATCGCAGTTTGAAACCGGGCTCTACTTTATCATGCCGGCCCTCCTCGACTATGCTGCCAACGGCCGGGAGCCTTCGAGAATCGGCAACGCCTGCCCCTACGCCGTCCCTCATGGTGTATAYCCCTGCCGGGGYGACGACCGCTGGTGCACCATCGCCGTACTCAAYGACCRGCAGTGGGCAAACCTGTGCCAGGTAATMGGCCGGGCTGACTGTGCGGCCGACCCCTGCTTCGATACCCTGCTGAACAGAAAGAAGCATGAAGACGAGGTCAACGAGATAGTCAGTAGCTGGACCATTAACCTGACACCCGAAGAGGTAATGGACAGGATGCAGTCGGCCGGTGTGCCCGCCGGTGTTGTCAAGAATGCCGCCGATATATACGAGGACCCTCAACTGAGGCAGCGCCATCTCTTCTGGCCTATGGAGCATCCCGATATGGGGCTATTCACCCACCTGGGGCAGAATTTCGTGCTATCAAAAACACCGTCCCAGGCCCGTATGCCCAGCCCCCAGATAGGGGAACATACCGAATATGTCTGCACCAAGATACTGGGCATGACCGATGAAGAATTCGTTCAGCTGGCCGGTGCCGGAGTCTTTGAGTAGGGAAATATCAATCCAGAGATTAACACAATAGTGTCAACTAAAGGAATTGCCATGAATCCCGAGACCCTTGATACCCAGATTGCCGTCGTTGGGGCCGGTGCCGCCGGTCTGGCGGCGGCAGTAGCCGCCGCCGAAAACGCCGCCGATGTTATTCTGCTGGAAAAGCGGAGTAGCCCGGGCGGCAATGCCGCCCGGGCCGAAGGCCTGCTGGCTGCCGAGAGCCCGGTCCAAAAACGGTTCAAAATCGATGCCCAGAGGGACGTTATCTTCAGGATAGCCATGGACCACGCCCACTGGAAACTCGACCCCAGGATCGTGCGCACCTTTGTGGACCGGTCGGCCGATACCATCCAGTGGCTGGAAGACAAAGGAGTTGTTTTTAGTCGTGTTCCCCATTACTACCCTAATCAACGTATCCGGACCTGGCATCTGCTGAGCCGGGGCGGCATTGAGCTTGTCGAGATTTTAGTCAAGAACGGCCAGGACCTCGGCGTCCGAATGCTCAAAGAGACCACGGCCAAGAGACTGTTGACCGATGGAAAGGGAAACATAACCGGGGTGATGGCCGACACCCAAGAGGGCGAGTTCAAAATAACCGCCAAAAGCGTAATCATTGCCACCGGCGGCTACGCTGGCAACAAAGAACTGCTCAAGAAATACTGCCCGCAATACAACGAAAACATGTTCTGCGGCGGGCTGCCATATACGGGCGATGGCCTGCTGATGGCCATCGAGGCCGGGGCGGCCACCGAAGGCCTGGGCCTTATTCAGTTCTCCGGTCACGCTGTCCCCGGGGCCCCGGTGGACCTGGTCGCGGTCGCCGATGAGCTCAATACAGTCTGGGTGAACAAAAAGGGGGAAAGGTTTACCGATGAGGCAACCAGTTACCACCGGTTCGAGAGCATAAACGCGGTTATCCGGCAACCAGACAGCTTCTGTTATACCCTTTTTGATGAGCGGATAAAACAGAACATCATCGAGAAGGGAATCATCAAGGGGGTAGGCACGGTGATTCCCCCAAGGACAAAGCTGACCGGGCTGGGTAAGGCGCTGGAACTGGAGGCAGACAAGGGCAACGTCAGGATAGCCGGTTCCTGGGATGAGATTGCCAAGTGGATAGGCATAAAGCCGGCGGTATTAAAGGCGACCATAGATGAGTACAACGCCTTTTGCGACGACGGCTATGACAGGCTCTTTGCCAAAGACCGCCGCTATCTTGATGCCCTGCGCACTCCCCCGTACTACGCCCTTCGCTGCTACCCCCGCTTCCTGAGTACGATAGGCGGCATCAAGATAAACCACCGCATGGAGGTCCTTGACAACAATGACAATCCTATTCCCGGCCTCTACGCGGCGGGTGTTGACACCGGCGGCTGGGAGACAGATACCTATAATGCCATCCTCAGCGGCACCACCTTTGCCTTTTCCGTTAATTCGGGGCGCATTGCCGCCGAGAACGCCGCCAGATACATGATGGGGGAATGATACCGTTCAGCACAGCTAACCCCAATCTATCTATCCGATAATTGGTAACATTATTAATACGGAGGCGCCATGGAAACAAAAAACGAGGTGGTAATAACCATCGACCCGGCCAAAACTGCCCTGCTGATGCTGCACTGGCAGAAAGACACGGCCGACCCGGCCAGCAGGATTTCTGGCTACCTGCCGCAACGACTGAAGGCAGCCCATATTATTGAAAACACCCAGGCGGTCCTCAAGGCCAGTCGGGAGAAAGGGATACCGGTCATCTATGTTAATGCCAACCATCGGCCAGGCTATCCCGAAGTCGGTCCCCGCCCCTACCCCCTGGCCAACCACCTTGCCGGAGCTGGCGTCCTAGTAAGGGGAAGCTGGGGTGCTGAGGTCATCGAGTCGCTTAGACCGGTGGCCGGCGATATAATCGTTGATAACTACTCGTCAAGCGGCTTCTGCTATACCGACCTTGACCTGATACTTCATAATAAGGGTGTGACAGACATAGTCCTGAGCGGAATAGCCACCAATTGGGCCGTTGAGTCCACGGCCCGGGATGGCGCTAACCGGGGTTACTTCGTCTATACCTTGAAGGACTGCTGCGCCAGCCTTACCGACGAGATGCACAACTGGACGTTGACCAATATTCTACCATCTCTCGGTGCTGTGCTCAGCGCTGAGGAATATATTGCCGCCCTGAGCTGACCAATAAGAAAGTTATTGTCAGCAGCCCGGCCAGCAAGGCTTTAAAGAATACGGCCTTATCTTTTACCGGCGGGCTGGCCCGTCGACCAGGCGCCAGGAATAGAAGATGCCGGTCTTTTGCTATTATTTCTCTAGCACATACTCGGTGGCATTCTCAGCGGCGATACGCCCCGAATTCATGGAAAAGCCGTAGGTGGTGCCACTGAGGATGGCGTTATAGGTATCTGTCTCCCAGCCGCCGGTATCAACACCCGCCGCGTAGAGACCGGGAATAGGGTTGTCCTGGTGGTCAAGGACCTCCATGCGGTGGTTTATCTTGATGCCGCCTATCGTGCTCATGAAACTCGGCTGGCATCTGATGGCGTAGTACGGTGGAGTGCGCAGGGCGTCAAGATAGCGGCGGTCTTTGGCAAAGAGCCTGTCGTAGCCGTCGTCACAAAAGGCGTTGTATTCATCTATGGTCGCCTTCAAGACCGCCGGCTTTATGCCTATCCACTCCGCAATTTCATCCCAGGAACCGGCTATCCTGACCCGACCCTCGGCCACTTCCATCTGCAGCTTCTTGTCCAGGTCGGTCAGCTTCGTCCCCGATAGAACACGCAGTCCCCAGCCTTTAATAATTCCCTCGTCCGTTACCCTCTGTTTAATCCTTTCGTCAAAGAGGCTATACGAAATCTTTTCCGGCTGCCGCGTCAGAGCGTTGCCGCTCTCCCAGTGATTGTAACCCATGACTTCATCAACAAACCTTTCCCCTCTTTTGTTTACCCATACCGTGTTGGGTTCCTGAGCGACAACCCCGCAATCCCTGTTCCCCGGGAAGTTAGGGCCACTTAACTGAAGGATGCCTAGGCCTTCGGTGGCCGCCCCGGCCTCGATGGCCATCAGCAGCCCGTCGCCCATATGGGGCAGCCCGCGGCAGAACATGTCTTCACTATAATCGGGATAATACTTCTTTAATAATTCCTTGTTGCCGGCGTAGCCGCCGGTGGCGATGATGACGCTTTTGGCCATAATTTTTAATTCTCTGTTTTTAGCGGAAGCAATGACCCCGCTTATTCCCCCTTTTCTATCGGTCAGTATCTTCCTGGCGGCGGTTTCTTTGAGCATTCGGACGCCAGCGGCCGCACATTCCTTTTCGAGGACTTTGGCGGTGGCCGTCCCACCACCCTCCATGCAATGCCAGACCAGCGGCACCTGGTTAGGAAAGAGCGGCACAACCTTAAACTTGAGCCCTTTGTTTTCCAGCCACTCAATGGTATCCCCGGACTTATCTATAAAAGTGCGCCAGAGCCTGGCGTTCAGTTTCCAGTGTGAATATTCCATGGCCAACCGCCAGAGCTCGTCCCTTCGGGCGTCGACCTTCATCCGCTTCTGAACCACGCTTTCGGCGGCGAAAAGGCCCTCTGCCATTGTCGAGTTCCCCCCGGTTTTGCGCCGCTTTTCCAGCACTACAACGTCCAGCCCTTTTTCGGCCGTGGCAACTACGGCCGCGGCCAGACCAGCGCCACCAGCGCCGACGATGACAACCTGGGCCTCCAGGGTTTCCGGATTCATAGTAGCTCCTTTCGTCCGAGCCCTTACCGGGTAGAATCTTATTTTATCACGACGCCCCCTTTTTGGCACCAACTGGAATCAGGCAGCGCCGTAGGTAGCCAAAGGATATCACGGTGGGGAAGCTAGGCAAAAGAAGTTGTCTAAGTCAGCTAAATGGACTAAAATGTATCCGTGGAATAAGCGGTGATAACCGGCATACCGGTCTGCTGAGGAGAGATCCTTTCAGGAACAGGCAACCCGAATACTTATGGATTGAAGGAGGCGCTTATGAATTATGAGAACATTATCTACGAAAAGAGTGATTATATCGCCCGTATAACACTGAATCGTCCCAAGACCATGAACGCCATGTGCCCGGAGCTCAATGACGAGATAGGCAAAGCGATAACCGAAGTCAACGATGATGACGAAGTCAAAGTGGTGATTTTCAAAGGGGCCGGTCGTGCTCTGAGTGCCGGGGCAGACCTGAACCGGGTGGGCTTTGTTTACGGCTGGAAGGAGCCGAAGCCCGGTGAGAAGTCGCGCCGCCCCCCCCAGAGAGTACGCCTGCACTTCGACCGGCGCACCTTCTGGGAACAGGCGCTACAGTTATTACTTTGCCAGAAGCTGACTATAGTCCAGGCGCATGGCTATCTCCTGGGTGCCGCGTTAGAGTTCTTCATCAATGCTGACCTCATTATAGTGTCTGAAGATTGCAAGCTCGGCCATGTCGAAGAGAGGCTCGGTCTGGCCGGCACCACCGTCTCACCCAACCTAGTGCTGAGGTGTGGACTAACGCGGGCATTAGAGCTTTGTATCACCGGTAAGATGATTGACGGGAAGGAAGCCTGTGCGATAGGGATGGTGAACAGGGCTGTTCCCGCCGACAAACTGGAAGCCGAGGTTAATGAACTCGCCGAAGGACTGGCCCGCTATCCCCGCGATGGTATTGCTATCGGTAAGGCGGCACGACAGTACCTCTACGACATGATGGGGATAACCCAGGGGCTGACCCGTACCTTTTTAATGCATACCATGCAAACGAATATAAGCTTTGAACCCGACGAGTTCAACTTCTTCAAGCAGAGAAGGGACCAGGGAGTCCATGACGCGGCACACGGCAAGCACGATTTCTACAAGGCGCTCGACAAGTAAAGGAGGGGGCAATCGCCCCCTCCCTGCCCTAGTTAAGAACATCGTCGGCAAACAGCGTCAGGCAGCTACCCGCTAGCGGTCATTACCCCAGCAGCCGGATAATTTCGGTGGCGTCATCCAGGCCCTCCAGCCGCCCGACCATATCTATTACCCTGTCAAYSGTRSYRYCGKKTAGCGGCTTTATTGACGAGGCAGCACAGTCCCTGAACTTGGCGGCGCAGTGGTCAAAGGTCATCGGYCTTTCCACGCTGCCYAGATGTTGTYTTACCTCCTCGGTATACTCGGCGCCATCTTTCATGACTATTTTAACCCGGCCCGGTCCGACGCCATGCCTGGTCATCTCGGGGTCAAACTGAGCAGTAATCTTCTGAGCGGTTTTAAGAACGTCTCCGTTTTTGATGGCTTCCTCAGTGAAGTCTTCCAGAGTGACCTTGCCCTTGACCAGGGCCGTAGCTACCACCCAGGGTACGCTGAACTGGGAATCAATGACATTACGCGGGGCACGCTTTACTTCTAGGGGAACACTGATACCGTAGGCCGCCTCTCCCCCGTATACCGTTATATCGCGCACCTGCTCGGCCTCAATACCGTGTTGGCTCATTAAGTTGAGGGTAGCCTCAATGAAAGGATGGCCAAACCCGCAGCAGGAAAACGGCTTCTGGGTAACGTTTACTCCCTCAAATCTCTTCCCCAGATCCGCGATCAGGATTTTAGCGTCATAGTCCCCACCGTGGTACACATTGAATACCCCGAATTTCCCTTCAAGGATATTCCTGGCGCCGGTTATTCCCCGCTCGGCCATCAGGGCGGCGGTAATACCACCCCTGGCCGCCAGTCCCGGCCCCATTCTCTTGGTTAGGGCACCATCCTCAACGCATTGCCCGTTACCGGCGCTCTGGTGATAGGCGATACCCAGGGCATTGACCATTCTTTCTTCATCGAGCCCCATAAGTTTGCCGGCTATGGCGGCGGCGCTAAAGTAGCCATAAATCGCGGTCGGGTGCCAGCCGGAGCCCCTGAGGCTGCTTCCCGGGCGGCTGGCCAGACCCAGGCGAGATACAAAGTCTGCCCCCAGCGCCAGGGCGGTGATAAGTTCTTTGCCCGTTTTCTTTCCCATCCGCTCGGCCACGGCAAAACAGGTCGGCACGGCAACGCAGCCAACATGAACCAGCGCCAGGGGATTACCGTCGTCATAGTCTAGGGCATGTATCATGGCGCCATTAACCTGGGCCGCGTTCGGGGCGGGGCATTTAAGGCCATAGGCGATGACGGTGCTCTGTTCGTGGCCCCCCCACTCCTTGACCATGTCTACCAGTTCCCCGATGCCGGCCTGCGACGAACCGCCCAGGGCAGTAGCCAGGCTATCCAGAATCTCCTTTTTAGCGGCCTCTACCGCCTCACCCGGAATAGCTTCATACTTTGTACCGGTTATGTTTCTAGCAAAGTCATATATCGCATCCATCCTCGTGCACCTCCCGTTTCTTATACGGCCAGCTATTTATTGGCCCGCACGTATTTGACCGCGTTCTCGGCGGCAATGCGCCCCGAGTTGACGGAGAAGCCGAGCGTCGCGCCGGCCAGTTCCACGTTATAGGTATCTGTTTCCCAGCCGCCGGTATCGACACCGCCGGCGTAAAGACCGGGGATGGGGTTGTCCTCTTTATCAAGAACCTCCGTCCGGTGGTTTATCTTAATACCGCCTATCGTTTCCAGGAAGCCCGGGTAACACTTCAGGGCATAGTAGGGAGGGGTACGTAACGGCGTTAAATAGCGCCTCTCTTTGTCGAAAACCCGGTCACAGCCGGCGTCGCAGTAGGCATTGTATTCGTCTATCGTCGCCTTCAAGACCGCTGGCTCGGCCCCGATCCACCCGGCTATCTCTTCCCAGGACCGGGCAATTTTAGCCACTCCTTTTTTGGCCTCAATTTTCAGGTCCTGGTCAATATGGGGCAGCCTGGTCTGCGGCAGCACCATCAGTCCCAGCCCCGATATGATCCCCACTTCCATAACCGTTTTCTTGATGCCCTCATCAAACAAGGAATAGGATACTCTACCCGGCTGCCGCAGTAAGGCATTCACCGATTCAAACCTTTTACGATCGGCCGCCTCGTCAATAAAACGTTCCCCCCGGTTATTCACCCAGACCGTGTTGGGCTCCCAGGCAACCACCCCCAGGTCCCTCGACCCGACGAAGTCAGGCCCCCCCTTCTGGAGGATGCCCAGACCCTCGGTAGCCGCTCCTATCTCAGTGGCCATTGATATTCCATCTCCCATGTGGGGCAGTCCGCGGCAGTACATATCCTCGGTATAGAAAGGACAATACTTCTTGAGCATTTCCTTGTTACCGGCATACCCACCGGTGCCGATGATTACGGCTCTGGCGGCGATATCCTGCTCTTTCCCCTTGGCAGACACCCTGACCCCGGTCACCCTTCCGGCTCCGTCGGTCAGTATATTCTTAACCGCCGTCTCTTTGAGGACTTTTATCCCGAGTTCCTGGCAGTTGTTTACTAATACTTTAACCAGTTTATTACGGCCACCGTGGTAACAATGCCAGACTACGGGGACCTGATTGGGATAGTAGGGATGACAGGTAAAACTGAGCCCCTTGCTCTCCAACCATGCTATCGTTTCCCCCGATTTATCAATAAAGGCACGTACCAGCCTGGGATTCAGCTTCCACTGGGAATGTCGCATGGCTATCCGGAAAAGGTGGCTCCGGCGGGCATCGATGTGCACGCGAGCCTGGACCGGACTTTCGGCAGCAAACAGGCCTTCGGCCATGGCCGCGTTCCCCCCCAGTTCCTTCCGCTTCTCAAGCAGTATTACCCTGGCACCATTCTCGGTGGCGGTTACCGCTGCCGCCAGGCCGACCCCACCCCCACCGACAATAGCTATCTCGGCTTCGATTTCTCGCCGAGATGTATCGCCTTCTGGCATTACCTCATCTCCTCAAGTTAATTTTTACCCGCAATATCATGAACCGAAGAAATGCTCACGCTACGATAGCATACCTGCAGGCAGGGTAGTCGCTGACCGGCGTACCCTAGCCTATACCGCCACTGATGTTGACCGTCTCTCCGGTGATGTAGCTGGACTGGTCGGACGCCAGGAAGAAGGCCAGGTCGGCAATCTCGTCGGTAGTGCCGAGCCGGCCCAACGGTATTCCGGCCATCATCTTGTTCCAATCACGGTCTCTGGCTTCTTCCCAGGAGATACCCTGTTCTTTAGCCATCTGGGCAAAGGCCTGGTCTCTCAGGTTGGTTATTATGGCACCGGGATTAATGGCATTTACATTTATATTATGTGGGGCCAGCTCGATAGCCATGGTCTTTACCAGCCCGATGACACCCCATTTGGAGGCACAGTAGCCGCCACTGCCCGGTACTCCCCTTGTGCCCGCCAGCGAGGCAATGTGCACTATCTTACCGCCCTGTCCCTTGTTTAACATGCTCTTGGCCACTGCTTTTGAGACGAGGAAGGCACCGGTTAGGTTTATATCCAGGATTGTTCTCCAGTCACTTTCGGCAAGCTCGGCAACCGGCGTGGCCACCGGGCCGCGAGTAGCAGCGCAGTGAACCAGGATATCTATCTGCCCGAACTTTTCCAGTATTTTAGCCACCGTTTTATCGACCTCCTGGCTGCTGCTGAGGTCTGCCACCACCGCCAGGGCCTTCTTGCCCAGAGACTCGACTTCGGTAACTATCTCGTCCAGGCCACCCCAGCCTTCGTCGCCGGGGAAAAGGCTCTGGGGCGCCGCTATCTTATCGACGACTACTACGTCAGCGCCTTCCCTAGCGAACCGTAAGGCAATAGCATGCCCCATACCTCTCTTGCTTGATGCCCCGGTAACCAGAGCGACCTTGCCCTCAAGACTTTTCATACTTGCCTCCTACTAATTATATGCTGGACCATAGTACAAAACAAACTCCAGCGCGGTTTTTATAAACCCGCGCGGTGCTACTGCCCGATTGACGGCTATTTAAGCCTTTAAATCCTGGAATATATGGCCCAGCCCCAGCCTTTCCAGCGTTTCCGGCAGAGGCTTGCCGGTATCGGCATCCCAGCCCATTTCCTGATAATAGGCGCGGCGCAGGGATTCCCAGTGGGGCATTATGAACCTGCCCTGGGCCGGACCGTCAACGGGCGATGAGCCATAGCGAACGGACGGTGCCTCAATGTCCTTGGTCAAACCATGACGGAAGCTGAAGACCCGGAGCTGGTTGACAATACGGCGGCCAACGTCCATCGCTGCCCAGATATCGAAGTCCCAGCCGGTGACCGCGTTTACTGCGTCCACTTCCATTTGCAGGTTCTGCATACAGAAGAAGCAGACACCCAGACAGTCCTCGAACTGGCGCCGGCCGCTCACCTTGGCGTTCATTACGGCCGTCTCTATAGGGTCAAACGGGTCCTTTGGCGGCTCCAGGCCCAGTTGCTGCGGGTATGGGACGCCCGGGCCGACCTCGATGGTGCCCGTGTTTGACAGACAGGTGTCAACCATCTCCGCCCAGCGTGCCCGGTGGTCATGGCCGCGGGGGGTGGCTCCTTTCCGCGCATAGATGGCGCAGTTTGCCGCCTCGCCGCCAATCTTCTCGGAAGCCTTTTTCACTCCCTCCGCCCATAGATTGCCACTGCCCTGGCGATAGGCCGTTTTCTTCAGCATCGCCAGCGTCGCCTCGGCATCGCCCCACTTCATCTCAACACCATCAAGGTCTTCTTTCTTAAGAAAGCCTTTCTCATAGCACTCCATCATCCAGCCCATGAGGTAACCACTCTCGTTGATGTCCATACCCAGACGGTCAACATTATTACCCAGCATCACCGTCGCCCCCGGGTCGGTCTGGCCGATAACGGAGCTCATGGCGGCCAGGCCCTCGTACTCGGGTTCCTCGCCGATGTAGCCAGTGTAAGGCCCTTCGGTAACCTCTGTTATCCGGCAGTGGGCGATACGGCATGCCCAGCAGGTGCTCTTCGTGGCCTTGAAGTGGGTGCGGAGATACTCACCACTCCACCGGTCGGCGTTGGGCCAGATATTGGTGGTGTAGTTCTTGACCGGAAGTATTCCCATCATAGCGGCTTTGGGGTAAATCCAGGCCGTTCCCCACGCCCCCATATTTGGGTCCACTTCCACGGCGTTTTTATAGAGGGCATCGACTGCCTGGGACATCTGGTCTGGTTGAGCGATAGGGACCTTCTTCCGCCCCCGCTCGGCGACTATCGCCTTCAGCTTCTTCGACCCCATGACCGCTCCCAGCCCATTGTGAGCGACCACATGGCCGCGGTCGCCACAGATAACGGCAAAACGAACCAGATTCTCACCGGCCGGGCCGATGCTGAAGACACTGCACGGCCGTTTTATTCCCTGCTTGATGGCATCCTCGGTCTCCCAGGTGTCCTTGCCCTGGAGATGGCCGGCATCACGGAGCTCGGCAGTGCCGTCGTGGACATGGAGATACAACCATTTCTTGGCTTTGCCCTGGACAACAATGCCATCGAAGCCAGAAAACTTCAAAAAGGCCCCAAAATACCCGTTCGCCTGGGAAGCTCCAGCGAAGTTGGTCATCGGTCCCTTGCTGACCACCGAAAAAGTCCCCGAGCCGCTGACCTTGGTACCGCCAAGAGGACCGGCGAAAAACATTATCCGGTTATTGGCGTCGGACCACTCCACACCGGGGGGTACTTCTTCATAGAGATATTTGGCCCCAAAACCGGTCCCCCCGACATATTTGCACAGGGTCTCGTTGTCCAGCGACTCCTCGCTTATCCGCTCATTGCTAAGGTCAACTCGCAGAATCTTCCCCATATAACCGCCGCTTGTTTCTGCTGTCAATTCAAGCCTCCTCTTTAAAAGCAATTCCGATATCCCTCGGGCCTCCACCCCAACAGAATCCCCGACCCGTAGTATATTTAATTTACGGTCAGGAGCTTGTCAATAAGAACCTACTCTCTACCAATATCGATGGCAGAAAAGAATTCATTTCATTTTGGGAAAGCCGATAATCTCTTTAACCAGGCACGCTTTCGGATTAGCGCGAGCCTGAAGGATGGCCGCCGTATCTGCCCCACCACCAGCAAAGCCGGTCCCGGCGATGGAAAGGACCGTCTCACCATCAGGGACAAGACCATTTTTAGCAGCGACGGCGGCAACGCCAACCAAGACACGAAAGCCCATGCTGATTATATTTAACAGGGACAGGTCTATCCCGGCGGCGATATCCAGAGGCCGTATGTGCCCGGGGATAAAGGGGCTCAACTGCGCCCTCCTTTGCCTCCATTGCTCTTCTCTTTCGGGGAGCTTTTTTTCGTCCAGCCCCCACGGTTCACCAATGTTAAGAATGTCGGGTACATAATGTACCTTCACCCCTTTTTTCTCAAGCTCCTGCCGCGTCTCATCGGATATTGAAGCCTCAAAGTGGGTGATGCCTTTGCTAACATAGTCTTCTCTTATTTTCTTCGACTCCGGGTACTTGTTGTATAGAATAGAAACCAGGAGTTTTCCTCCCTTGACGTTGGTCACCGCCACGATATTGAGTTTTTTATTCTTGGTGATTTCCAGAAATCTTTTCGCCGTAGCCCCGCTCGCGGAGGCGATAACCACGTGTTTTACCCCCAGCTCTGCTACTCTCTCGTCTGCCATTTTTAATATCTCGTCGGTGTGCGACGGGCCCGGCTCATCAAAATAAACAATATCTTTAACCGCCATCTTCAACTCCTTTTTGTTTGTATTCGGCAAAGCCCGGTGAGCGTTTTCAACAATTTTAAGACTCAACGCTTTTTACAGTTACGGGGATAAGCAACTGATCCCACCTCTCAGCTTCTCCGGCCGGAGAACCGGCGTTGCTGGCCTTCAAGCCCACCTGTCGACAAGACGCACTCTGGATTCCTGCCGGGGCATTACAGACTTATCAGGAAGTTATCCCAATCTCGTTTTTCGCTAGCCTCTCTTCTCGGACTTACAGCATATCATTTAATAACTGGATACAATCGTCGTAGTTGTAGTCTCTCGGATTTCCCTCCCTACAAAAATCCCTTTCGTATTGCCACTTTACGATGTGGTCTAAATCCTTTTCCTGAAGCCCGAACTGCTCCTTCAAGTGTCCCGTCTTGATATTCAGGTCGGCCAGCAGCCTTTCCATTTCATCAAACCACTTATCGGAGGCTTGTACCGCAGTCAGGCCACGGGTATCGGCCCCCATGGCCTGGGCCATCTCGGCAAATTTTTCCGGGCAGGCGGACTGATTGTATCTTTCCACGGGAAGCGTAACCACCGCGCTGGCAAAACCGTGCGGCACGCCATACAGCACCGTTAGTCCGTGCCCCAAGCCGTGCACCATACCCACTCCCCCGCTGAAACCGATGCCAACACTGCCCATATTCTCCGCCCAGCACATGTTTTCACAGGCAGTATGGTTCATGCGGTTGTAGGTAAACTCCCTGAGATTTTCGGCAACCAGCTTCATTGCCCGGTACTGAATACCCATGTTGTAGTGGGAGTGCGTCCGGGCTATGAACGACTCAAACGCATGGCACAAAGCATCAAATCCGGTGGAAGCGGCGACATCTTGCGGCATCTGTCGCACCAGGAGGGGGTCAATGAGGGCAGACGTGGCGCCCAATCCTGGCAAAATAACCAGTCCCTTGGCCGGGGCCTGGCTATTGACAATAGCGGCCCCTACCGTAGACTCGGCACCGGTACCAGCGGTAGTATTAACGGCGATCTGCGGTATGTTTACCGGCTTGTGATTTTTTATTGTTTCCATCCAGGGCGGGTCTACATAGACAAACATGTCCAGGATGTTTTTACCGTCGTTAGCAGCCACGGCACGGAGACCTTTACCACAGTCATGTGAACTGCCGCCACCGACGGAGACCACCCCATCACAGCCAGTATTCTTGAATACTTCGTAGGCGGCCATTATCTCGTGGTCTTTCGGGTTGGGAGTGACCTTGTTAAAGATTTCCGTGGCAATACCACTACCGGTCAGAATCTGATTGATTTCGTCGACGATGCCGGTTCTCTTCAGACCGGTGGTCGTAATCAGGGCCTTTTTTATGCCGGCCATTTTGCATTCGTCGGCAACTGTTTCGTACACCCCCCAGCCAATGGCTATCTTGCCGATTACGGCGGAATAGCGTATGGGAAACTCGAAGATATTCTTATTCATTACGACGGCTCCCTCCTAATGTTCTGCGGTRAGTCTCGGNTTTTTATTGGCTMGGCAAGTCAAACGGCAACAAGCCCATCCGCYAACATGTAAGCCCTACCAAGCACSAACGGGGACGAATGGCCGGCGCYAATTAGCCCGCCCGGTCTCTGTTCGACTTAAATAGCCAGMGRTAACAATCCACAATATTTGTAACCATTCTGTGTCGGGTATACCATTAAGGGAACTGGCTGTTGGCTTCGTCAGCAATCTGCTTTACCTGCTGGCCGAACTCTCCCAGGTCGGATAGCAGCTTCTCACTATATGGACGACATGCCTCCTTCCACCTATCCCGTTCTGCCTCGGGCAGTATATAGACCTCTACCCCCAGATCTCTCATCGCAGCTATGTCCTCGTCAAAATATCTGATGAACATCTCATTTCCCTGCTGTGCGGCCACATCTACTTCCTCAACTAGTATATCCTGGATGCGCTTGGGCATGGCATTCCACACGTCCAGGTTGACACTATATGCGTTTTGTCCAGAGATGCCATAAAGGGTCGTATTATAGGGAGCAACATCAGTAATCTTCAATTCTATTTGACCATGGCTTGACTGGAAGGTGGCATCAATCACTCCCTTCTCCAGATTGGTGTAGAGTTCGGTCCACATAACAGTTACTGGAGCACCGCCTAGTGCTTCTATCATACCCGCGAGAATGGGACTTATGGCTCCAACGAGTAGTCCTTTCATATCCTCCAGGGTCTTAACCGGCTTTACACCACATAGTTCCATCGCGCCAGTGGTAAGAGAAGCCAATTGCTTCTGGTTGAACTTCTCCTGATATATTGGATCGTATAGTTCCACCAAAGCCGCTTGGGCAGCAGCACTTGCCCTGACGTTATCAAATAAAAATGGTGTTTCAGAAGCGCCGAGCCTCGGGTCAAGACCAGTGAAAATACCCCATGCTATGTCCGACATCTCGACTGCCCCGGTTCTTACCCCATCGAGGTACTCTGGTATTTTGACCAGTGTCTCGCCGGGGTAGACCTTTATTTCGTACTCACCACCGGCGCGCTCATTGAACCTCGCGGCCAGGTCTTCGTCTTTCACGGTAAGTGGATCCCCGGGCGGCGCGGGCACAACCAGCCTCAAAACTATCGTTTCTTTAGGCTTCGGAGTACAAGAAATGACCAAGCTGACAACCAACAAGGCAACCACCAAAAAGGAGAGTAAAACGGATAGCCTTTTCATTATTCCTACCTCCTTTAACGATTCCTGTGACTAAAATGCCTACCCTGGCTATTTTTTACTACCAGTCTATTTATTAGTCCGTCCACCTCCCTTGACGCGATGGCGCCTGCTTATTATTTGAGGATATATGGGGGTTTGATATTATACTATATATGATACACGACAGTGTCAACCGATTTCGACCTCTGTTATTATGAATATTGAGAAAAAGTTGCTATAATCAATACGCTTAGTTATGACAGAGATACTGCAGAATAAGAATTCGGCTACCAGGTTCCGAATACTTGTCGAAATTGCCGCTGCCGGCCCCAACATTCAGCAGAAGAGTATCGCGGTCAAACTGGGTGTCACCCCGCAAGCCATTTCGGACTACATTCAGCAACTACTCAAAGAGGACCTGATTATCTCAACCGGCCGCGCCTTCTATAGACTGAGCCCCAAGGGAGTCAACTGGGTGCTCAAGGTGCTCAGGGAGCTCCGCGACTACGCTGCCCTAGTGGAGCAAGCCGTTACCAATATCACCGTCTGCGCCGCTATAGCTGAGCACGATGTGAAGCAGGGGCAAACGGTAGGGCTGAAGATGAAAGACGGTCTATTATTTGCCACCAGCCAAATAGATGGTAGCGCCAGAGGCGTGGCGGTATCAAGCGTAAACCAGGGCATGGATGTGGATATCGCTGATATCGAAGGACTGGTGGAGCTTGTTAGAGGCATGGTGACTATATTACAGGTGCCAAATATCACCAGGGGCGGGTCAAGACAAGTCGATCTGGCCCGGTTGCAGGCCCAACTCAGCAACAACCAGCCGGTTGGCGCCATCGGCATTGAGGCCCTGGTCTCGCTGAGACGGGTGGCTGCTGAGCCCGGCTATCTCTACGGCGTTACCGAAGCCGCCGTTGAAGCAGCCCACTGCGGCCTGTCTTTTACCATCGTGGTCACCGATGAGGCCATACCCGGCCTTATTAAAAGGCTGCAAGAGGAAGGACTGAATTACGAAATCATAGACCTGCGCCTGGAGAGTGGTCTAGCCTGACCATCCCGGCTGCCCCTGGCCGGTAGTAGCATGTTCATAGTCAAACTCCATAACTATTGACAGGCAATAACCTGTACTTGTATACTATCAACCAGACTTGTTATTTATCATGTTCAGTTGATTATTATGCCACAAGCCGGAGTAATTATCCTGTGTCACGGTAGCCGCGGTGAGCGAGGCGCGGTGGAAGTGCCCGAGACCCTGGGCAGGATTACCGAGGGGGTAAAGCCCCTGCTACCGACAGGAGTGGAAGTTACCGGGGCGGCCCTCCAGTTCAATCGCCCCACCCTGGAAGAAGCCGTAGTGGCCCTGATGGCGCGGGGTGTGCCCCGGATTGTCATCATGCCTTACTTTCTTCTCCCGGGAAGACACATCACCGAGGACATCCCGCAACTCGTTGAGAAGCTAAAGGACGCCTACCGGGGAATAAAGTTCACGATGGCAAAGCCGCTTGGTTCACAGGAGTATTTTATCGGCCAGGTGGCCAGATGTATCGAAGAGGCCGCCCCCGAACTGTGGCTGAATACTCATCCTTCCCCCACCCCTCCCGAGGATATAGAGCAGCGCAGTATGGCGATTGTGGAAAGCCTGCTCGCTACTACCCCCGGTATCGGTGAAAAGGAACGGTTAGTAGTAAGGCGCGTTGTCCACGCCAGCGGTGACCCTCAGGTTGCCTCTCTACTAAAGTTCGGCCCATCGGCTATCTCCAATGGCCTCAACGCTCTAGCCAGAGGTAGCTCCATTTTCACCGACGTGAGGATGGTGGCGACGGGCATAAATAGCCGTCTGGTGGCGGCCTGCGGGTGCTCCCTTACCTGCGCCATGGCCGAAATGGAAGAACAGGAACCGTCGAAGGAGAACAACACTACCCGGGCGGCGGCGGCGATGTACCAGCTGGGGGAGAGGCTTAACGGGGCCATAGTGGCCATCGGCAATGCGCCGACGGCCCTTCTGGCCCTGCTCGACCTTATTGACCACGCACAGGTCAAACCGGCCCTCGTGGTGGGTATGCCGGTCGGTTTCGTGCAGGCGAGGGAGTCGAAGGTCGAGTTAATGAAACGGGATGTGCCCCATATCACGGTAGCCGGCACTCGCGGAGGGAGCACTATTGCCGTGGCGACCATTAACGCCCTGCTGAAGGTTGCTGCCGAAAGAAAGGGCATTACCAGCCATAAACAAT
>DUEU01000072.1 GCA_011191985.1 Dehalococcoidia bacterium | reverse complement strand
ACCGCTAATAGGGCCAAAGCGGCCAGCCGGACCGGGCGCCAGCGTTTGGCGATGCCGATAATCAGGCCGATGGCCGCGTATATGGCCCACAAGGCAGTGAGCGAAAGGTTCTGGTCATTCCTTAGCGAGTCGGTAGCCTCTCCCGGTTTCAGCATTTGAAGCTGACTGCCAAAATAGTTCCAGACCTCAAAACTCAGCAACCATAGCGAGAAGAAATTGGCCGCCGCCAGGAAAACGGAGAGTGGACCCCGCCATCCCGCAATACTCTCTCTTTTTCGCCAGACAAGGTAGGCGCATAGATACAAAGCGCCGATGCCGATGACGAAGGCAAGAAAGCGCTCATTGAATACCGGCTGAAAGGTCTGCAGATCGATTCTGGTGTCGAATATCAGCAGGCGACCGGCCATTAAGGCAAAGACTGCATAGCTGTAGTATCGGAAATGGGGCAACCGTGTAAACAGGGACAGCCACATTAGCGCTAGCCCCTCGGCTGCCCAGGCTATCGTCGTCCATATCACGTTACCCAGCTGAACGGGAATGGCCACCGTGAAAAACACCAGGGCAATGCCTAGGGCCAGGAAACCAAAAACGGTATTTTCAGCACGCCTCCGGAGGGTAATATAGGCCAAAACACCGAAGAAGAGCGCCAGCACGAAATAGAGGCTGCCCATCCATCCCCGTAGCGGTTCCCACAAAGCGCTGCTTATCCCAAAATAGGCGGCGGCGCTCACCACCATCATGACCATGTCAAACACCCGAGGGGCTCGCTGCCATACAATGTGGTAGAGCGTCGTCGCTCCGGCCAGGGCAACGAGCACGATAAGACTTAGGCTTCCCGCCAGTGTTTCCGGAATGTCACGGTAGCCGATGACCTCTGCGGCAATAATCCAGATAGAAAAGATATTGGCGACAATAATGAAAGCAGGATAGCCAGGTTTGGTCACGTCTTCCCGGTAGCGCCAGTAAAGATAGGCGACCAAGTACATGGCGGCAATACTGACGACGAAGGCAAGAAAGCGCTCGTTGAATACCGGCTGGAACTGGCGCATGTCCACTGCTGTATCAAAGAACATTAGGCGTATGGCGACACTCGCGAACACAAGATAACTGAAGATACGCAAATAGGTTATCCGATGTCTTAAATAGAGCCAGGCAAGTATGGTACCCTCGGCAGCCCAAGCGATGGTAACCCATGCCTTGTCACCAAGCTGGACTGGCACGGCTATTGTTAAAAGGACGAGAGCAATGCCCAGAGCGAAATGGCTTAGCCTAATATTTTCGGCACCTCTTTTCAAAGCCATATAGGCAAGCCCGCCGTAGAATAGGGCCAGCAGGAGGGTAAAGCCCCCCATCCAGGCGCGTAATTCGTCCCACATGATGCCATAGCTGATGCCGAAGTAAGCAGCCGCATTAATAGCCATGAGGGTATAGTCTGCGCCTTTTACAGGTCTTCGCCAGATAATATGAAAGAGTGACGTCGCTCCCACAAATATAAGAAAGATAACGGTCAGGCTTGATTGCTGTATGAGTAGGCTGGCCCGGTAGCCAAGTTCGCTATGCCACAAGCCATAAGCCGTGAGGGAACTGAACAGGGCAAGAAGGGTAAACCAGCGCCAGTTACGAAATGTGGAAAGCAGCAAGACACCAAGGTCTACCACCATAATATATATCAGTAATTGAACAGACTGGCCAGCCTGGATATCTCCGGCGATGGGCCTATCTATACCCAAGATGAAGGGAGCGCTAAAGGCGCCAAAAATGCCGATTATGGCCAGTGCCATGGAGTTCAGTCGGACAGAAAGGGCTGCTGAGCCGATACTTATCAGCAGGAGCAGGCCGACTGCCGGGTAGAAGGGAATCAGTTGAAAGATATTGAAAGCGGCGAAGACTGAAAGGTAAAGAATAGCGATACCGCCGCCGCTGAGGGCCTGGGCAAAGACGGGGTATTTCTTTTGCCAGTAGTAGCCGCCGCCCACCATTGCCAGACCGACAACGGCACCAAGAATAACACGGGCAGTCGGCCCCAGCCAGTCGTTGTCAAAAGCAAATTTAATGAAGAAGGCAGCCCCGATTATGAGAGCAATAACACCTATCCTAGCCAGCCAATTGCCGCCCAAAATCTGTTCCCATTCCCTGGGTTTGGCTGGCACGCCTTTATCCTTCCGTACGGAAGGCGTTGGCTGGATGGGTGTTGAGACCGGAACAGCCGCGTCGGGAACTGTTTCTGGACCTGGAACCGCGGCTACAGTAGAAACAAGCTCTGTTTCCGGCACCGGTTCAATTATAGACTTGGTCGGCAGTACGGGCTCTGGCTCTGGTGGATGAACGATCAGCTCAGGCGGTGGCACTTCAATGCCCTGCCTACGCTCCAGTACAACCAGGCGATCACTGATCCGCCTGACCAGTTCCCTCAGGCTACGGATTTCAGCCTGGAGTTGCTGAACTTGTGGTACAGGGGTACCCTCGGTCCCTGATACTGGCGCTACCGGAACGTCAGGTTCAGGTTTGTGCAGGGGAGAACCGCAGAAAATGCAGTAGCTACTTTCGGGGTCGTTCTCTTTTTGGCAGTTAGAGCACTTCATATTCGCTCCCACTTTCGAGGTCGCGAGTAGACTCCACCACTCCAATTTTACTAATTACCAGTACTGCAAGAAGCCTGTCAGTTATTCTTTACTTTCTGATACTCTTGCAAACGTGCCTTAGTTTAACCATCAGGTAAGACTTTGTCAATATCACCTGATTTCACAAAAGCTCATAATGTTTAATTCGAAATAAACAGTAGCTACAATGTCTTTATTCTAGCCACTGCCTTATGCAGGTTCTATTTACGTATATTCAACTGATCTAACGGCGAAAACCTCTGATGCTGTATAGCCACATGGTTTGATGCCAGATTGACATAGTGCCTCACCATTTCTAGGGTAGAGTGCTTTAGTATCTGCTGTAAGGTGAAGCAGTTTTGGACGGTGGCGGGATAGTTATATCTGAAGCGCCCTTTGAGCATTACTTCCCATCGGTACCGTATGTTCCTTCTTCCCATTTCCTATTACCTTCAAAAACCCCTCATTCATGTGTATATCGTATATCTTCAGGCTCATGAGTTCACCCATCCTGAGACCTGTATCAAGCATAAGCATGAAGATAGTCTGATTTCTTGCATTTGAGGAGGGGATATACACAGCAGAATGTTGACTTGGTTTTACCAGAAATGGCAGATTTGCCAAAACCTATAAATCCCGCCGCGCTGCATCAAGTAGACTTCGAGATTCTTCTATACAACGTGATGGGCACGGTCATTAACTAGGCTCTTCTAATTTTTCTTCTAAAAAGATTTCAGCTTTCAGTAAATCTCTTTCACTGGGTCTATCGCGGATATCCCCATGCCACCATTGCGGTGTAGCGCGTTGCCCCATTTTACCAGGGCAAGAAAATCTTCCAATACATTTAAATCTAATATGTTCTATATCAAGATCTAATTTGCTAAGAGCTGGTTCTGCCTCTTTTGGACCTAGGTGCATTCCAGAATAGGTTACAAAAACTATTCCTGTTTTAGGACCGGGAATTATTTTACTCCATACGTGAACTGTTTTACCCGCTCTTTTTCGTTCGTGTCCAGCTTTGAACATTATATCCATTAATTCTTTGCCAGGCATTGAGGAATATACTCCAGAACCTACACAAAGGAAATCGTAGTCTTGAAAATCAAAGGGGAGGTTATCGGCGCCCATGTTCTTGTCAATCTTGAATATGTCACATTCCCACCCCTTTTTTTCGAATACTTTCTTGAATCTCAAGGCAACTTTCTCAGTGTTACCGCTCATTGTTTGATAGAGAATAAGACTTTTTCGTTTTTTTGGCATTTTCCCCTTCCCATAATCTTATTTTTTAACCGACATTTCCCATTTCAACTCGCAATGAAGTATGCTACCTTGATTATTATGTCACGAATAATAAATCCAGCGCACCTGGTTGTCAATAACGAAAAAGGAACGTATTATGTAGTTTGATAATGAGGAGGTCATGAAGAGGAGGTAGATAGACTATGAACAGACTTGAGGGTAAGGTTGCTCTGGTTACTAGAGCCGCCAGTAAGAGAGGCATAGGACATGCCATTGCTTTGAAATTGGCTGCTGAAGGCGCTAACGTAGTCATTGTTGACAAGTATGCAGCACCCCGAGGCCTTTTCCCTATAGACGAGGGGTGGGGTGGTTTAGACGCTGAGGTTGCCGAGATTGGCTCTCTTGGGAGGGAAGCCTTAGCTATAGTAGCCGATATTAGTAACGGTAGAAAATAAAATGCAGTTATTAATTATCCCGGTACTTGCCTTTGCCCCTGGCACTTTCTGGCTGTGGATCGTTTACCGATGGGATATATACCAGCCAGAGCCGAGGTGGCTTGTTATCCGTACCTTCCTATGGGGCGTGGCAGCAGTGTTGCCGGTAGCTTTTATTGAATTCCTGCTAGAATTTGGCGGCCTTAACCTGACAAACATGGGACAGATGTCCCTCGGCGCTATGGCTTACCATTCCTTCATTGTGGCGGGTCTCACAGAGGAGGTAGGTAAATTCCTAATAGTTTTCGCCACTATATACAAATCACCCTGCTTTGACGAATCGACTGATGGTATTGTCTACGCTAGTGCGGCGGCTCTTGGTTTTGCTTCACTGGAGAACGTCTTCTATATGTTTAGTATGGGCTGGGAAGTAATACTGCTGAGGGGGCCTATTTCCACTATGGCCCATGTGTTGTTCTCGGTCATCTGGGGATATCCCCTTGCTCTACGTAAGCTTAAGCGGCGCGGTGCTATGACATTACTCTTATTTGGATTGCTCGCCGCAATGGCTGCCCATGGTCTCTTCAACTTTGTCCTGTTCACTCAGAACTGGTTTGCCTTGCTAATATTCCCCATTATCGCCGGATTGAGCGTCGTACTAGGTCTAATGTTGCGCCATTCCCGAAGAATTTCGACATTTAAAGATAAGGTGGCAGAAATGCAGTTGTCCTGCCCGAACTGCAACTTAAGGGTACCCCTCTACTCACGCTTTTGCATTTATTGTGGGGTGAAAATAGACAGAGCCGTTAGAAAAGGTACGGTCGCTTGTGGTAATTGCGGGGCTATGGTTGAGTATGCTGCTAATTTCTGCCCTGCCTGCGGGTATCGACTGGTGAGGAAGGCAGGCATTCTCCCCAAATAGAGTGCCTGACAGTCATCAGATGGATGGCCGTTCAGTTTAATGAAAGGTGGTACCGCTATTGGGGACAGGTCAGCTGAACGTAACGCTGGACGTAAAACGTAAATTGATCACATCGGCAATCCCCTCGCTGTTCAGCAAAATCCAGACTTTTTTAGAAGTGCCATAATAGAGGTATTTTTACGCACGAAACTTTCACCAAATCAAAAATAAGACGGATGTTCTTTGTGGGGTATGGCTTAGTATTACTTTAAATAATTACGTTTATTAAGTGCCGTGCCTTTAGCAGTTTAGTATAGGTTGTCAGGTAGCATTGCTAGACATGTATATTATCTTGTGCTAATCTGCCCTTTAAAAGGGTAAAGCGAGTTAAGAATATGGAAGCGCAAAAAACTTGGAAGCCTACAGTGGGAGGATTCCTGGAAATAGTTATTGGGGGTTTATCATTGCTCGTTGCTCTTTGCTCAGCATTATTCCCGCCCCTTGCACATGCGCCAGATGGGTTTTACCTATTAGCCGTACCCTTTTTGATTTTTGGTGTGTTGGAGTTGCTAGGTGGTATCTACGCATTCAAGAGGCAGAAATGGGTGCTCGCACTAATAGGTTCAGTCTGTGCTTTTCTTGCATTCTTCCCTGTCGGTATTCCAGCAGTCATATTTACAATATTATCTAAAGGTGAATTTGAATCATAACTCTCCCGAAAATCCGCCGTAAGGGGAGAGTAGTATGGTGGTTTGGTGAGTGTGGAACTTATTCTACTTCTCTGAGAAATACAGGTTTAAAGCATCCTCGTGGCTGAAATGTCGTGGGGTATTTTAGCTTTGAAAACTGGTCGGGGCGGCCGGATTTGAACCGGCGACCACCTGAACCCCATTCAGGTGCGCTACCTGGCTGCGCTACGCCCCGATGCTTGCCTTTATAAGAACTGACTTCTCTAGGAAATACTAGCATAATTTATAGCCGACAGCAATATAGACCGGCGGCTAACGATTACGAGAACTGGCCATCCTCTCTCACCAACCGGGCCGATTTGAAAAGATGGTCCTTTTAGGTTATAAAATAAGGGTGCTTTTGGTGCTTTCTGAGGGCGGGTACTGAAAAAGAGGAGATGACAGGATGAAAAAACAGAGCATCGGGGTGGGCCTGATGGGGCTGGGAGTGGTGGCCGGACAGGTGGCCCGAGTCCTGACGGATAAGGCGGCAATACTGGCGGAACAGGTGGGCCAACCCCTTGTCCTGCGCAAGGTAAAGGTGCTGGCCCAGGACTTGGAACGGCCGCAGGCGAAGGAGATGGGGCCTGGTATCCTTACCACCGATGATGATGAATTCTTCAACGAGCCGGATATCGATATCGTGGTTGAGGCAATCGGCGGCGAGAGCCCGGCTTACGATTACCTAAAGAGGGCGATAACATCAGGTAAGCATGTAGTCACCTCCAATAAGGAAGTTATTGCCAAACACGGGGCCGAACTGCGGGCGCTGACCGAGCAATACGGTGTTGGGCTGCGTTATGAAGCCAGTGTTGGCGGTGGCATTCCCCTGGTCTCCCCATTTCAGCATGACCTGGTGGCCAACCGGATAAGTGGTATTTATGCCATTATAAACGGGACAACCAACTATATCTTCACCAGGATGGCCAAAGAAGGCGTAGACTTCTCGGCTGCTCTCAAGAAGGCCCAGGAGCTGGGCTATGCCGAGGCTGACCCGAGGAATGATATTGAAGGGGTAGATGCTGCTTACAAGCTAGCTATTCTGGCCTCGCTGGCTTTCAAGAGCACGGTACGACCGGAAGATATTTTCCACGATGGTATCTCACGTCTCGACAGCCGTGACTTCCGCTATGCCCAGGAGCTTGGCTACGCTATCAAGTTGCTTGCTATCGCCAAGCAGAACGATAAGCAGATTGAAGCCAGGGTGCACCCGGTTTTCATCCCGGACGACTCGCTGCTGGCAGAAGTTGACGATGTCTACAACGCTGTTCTAGTCGAAGGTGACCTTGTTGGCAAGGTGCTTTTCTTCGGTGAGGGGGCTGGCGCCAGGCCTACCAGCAGCGCCGTGGTCGCCGACATCGTAGCCTCGGCACTGAAGATTATTAACGGCATTGGCACCAAGTCCCGCTGGAAACTGGAACCGGGTAAGGTAATCAAGCCAATGTCCCAGATAGAGACGCGGTATTACATGCGAATGAACGTTGCTGACCGTCATGGTGTCCTGTCCCAGATTTCGAAGGTACTGGGTGACCACCTTATCAGTATCTCCTCGGTCATACAGAAAGAAACCAATCGCCGGGAGCAGACCGCGGAAATCGTTATTATGACCCACCCCGCCAGAGAGGCCGCCATGCAGGAGTCTGTTGAAGAGTTGCAGCACCTGGATGTGGTCCGCAAGGTAAATAACTTAGTACGGGTTGAAGACTAGGAGTAACCATGAAAGCTGGCGTGCTGTTTCAATATAAGGACTGGCTGCCGGTCACGGCCAGTACCCCCATGTTCTCCCTTGGCGAAGGAGATACGCCGCTGGTCAGGTGTCCGGCGCTGGAGAAGGAAACGAGCTGCGGTGAGCTATACTTGAAGCTCGAAGGTTGCAATCCCACCGGGTCGTTCAAGGACCGGGGCATGGTGGTTGCCGCAGCCAAGGCAATAGAAGACGGCAGCCAGGCCGTTGCCTGTGCCTCGACCGGCAATACCAGCGCCTCGGCGGCGGCCTACGCGGCTTACTCGGGGCTCAGTGCTATTATCATCGTGCCCGGGGGTAAAATTGCCCTGGGTAAGCTGGCCCAGGCTATTGTCTATGATGCCCGGATAATTACCATCGACGGCAACTTTGACCGGGCGCTGGCACTGGTGCGCGCCCTTACTGAGAAGCACCCGGTTACCCTGGTAAACTCTCTGAATCCCTATCGGCTGGAAGGGCAGAAGACCGCTGCCTTCGAGATTGTCGACGCTCTGGGTGATGCCCCCGACTACCTTTTTATACCAGTGGGCAATGCCGGTAATATCACGGCCTACTGGAAAGGTTTTACCGAGTATTACCAGGCAGGCCAGACAACCAGAAAGCCGAAGATGATGGGCTTTCAAGCTGAGGGGGCGGCTCCTATCGTACGGGGCTACGCCATTGAGCGACCGGAGACCGTTGCCTCGGCAATACGGATTGGTAATCCGGCCAGCTGGCAGAAGGCGGTCAAAGCCCGTGATGAATCGGGCGGTGTTATTGACATGGTAACTGACGCCGAGATCCTGTCGGCGGAGAAGGCGATGGCCACCCGGTGTGGTGTCTTTGGCGAACCGGCTTCGGGGGCGTCTCTGGCCGGTCTCATCAAGCTTTCCCGACAGGGTATGGACTTTTCGCAGAAGAAGGTAGTTTGCATCGTGACCGGCACCGGACTCAAGGATGTTGATACCCCTTTGAAAGATGCTGGTGAGCTTGTAAAACTTCGTCCTGATTTAAACGCGGTAGAACGGGCTCTGGGCTGGGCCTAACTGGCTAAATAGTTGCGGCTTGGGCTGTAAGGAGACGCGGCAATTACCAAAGGAGGTACGGGTTGGTTGATAATATTCAAATCAGATCAGCGGTAGCTTCAATAATTCAAGCCATTGGTGAAGACCCGGAAAGAGAGGGTCTGGTAGGTACCCCAGAGCGCGTGGCCAGCATGTATGCCGAGCTCTTCATGGGGGTTGATAAGGACCCTCGGGAAGAACTGACCGTAGGCTTCGAAGCGGGCCACCGGGAAATGGTAGTCCTCAAAGACATTCCCTTCTATTCGATGTGTGAGCACCACCTGCTGCCATTCTACGGAGTGGCCCACGTTGGCTACGTCCCTGGCGATGATGGCCGTGTCGTCGGCGTCAGCAAACTTGCCCGGGTGGTGGAGATTGTCGCCCGGCGCCCTCAACTCCAGGAGAGAATGACCACCCAGATTGCCGACGCCATTGTCGATGGGCTCGACCCGGCCGGAGTAGCGGTGGTTATCCAGGCCGAGCACCTATGCATGATTATGCGTGGTATTGAGAAACCAGGCAGCAACGTGATTACTTCGGCCCTGAGGGGCCTCTTCCAGCGTAAACCAGCCAGCCGGGCCGAGTTCTTCTCTCTGATAAATGCTAGTCGGAGCTAGTCTGAAGATGGAATGGGACGTGGTTCCTGGGCCTGCATCTCCTGCTCACAGCAGATAAGTACACCCTCACCAGCTTTGGTGCATAGGACTTCTGTGCCACAGACTTGGCAACGATACCGCTTACCTAATTGGCTTGCCACTTAACCGAGACCTCCGTCGAACTCGCTAGAATTATTTCTTCTGTTCCATGGGCTTTCCGCAGCAATTTACCGTGCCATCACCCGCCCTGGTAACTATAACTTCGGCACCGCACTTGGTGCAAACATACCTCTTGCCGATCTGATTAGCCATTTACACTACCTTCCGTTCTTTGTGTAATTGCTCAAAGGTTCTGCCGGCCTCCGGCAGTTTACTATTATAGATGATAAAGCGAGCACTGTCAAAGTCGGCTATTCGCCCATAATCTGCATTACGACCTGTCTCGACCTTGGGCGATTGTCGAAATCGACCACTATTATCTGCTGCCAGGTACCCAGGCTCAACCGTCGCCCGGTGAAAGGTACGACCAGAGACGCCCCCAGCAACGATGCGCGGACATGGGCGTGCCCGTTACCGTCACCCCAGCGGCGGTCGTGGTCGTAAGGAATGCCCTGAGGAACGTTCCGCTCCCACATGCGCTGGAAATCGGCAACTAGGCCAGACTCATATTCAATAGTGCTTATTCCGGCCGTGGAACCGGCAATAAAAAGGATGGCAGTGCCGCTATTTATCTCTGTTTCTGCCAGCTTCTGCTCGACCTGAGGCGTGATATCCACGATATCGCAGTTGCCCTGGGTCTTGAGGCTGATTTGCTTGGTAACTATCATGATAGGACCTCCTGTGTGTATTATATAAAGAAACCGTGTCAGAAAAAACCCTGGAGTAATTAGGTATTTACAAATATCACACATGAAGTATAATAGGGGTTAAAAGCATTTTGAAAAGGAGATTAGCGAGAATGGCAAGAATCGGCAGGCGGGGTAGGCTCTGGCTGAGGAGTTTCCATATCTTTTTCATGGTTTTATGGATAGGGGCGGTGGTCAGCCAGGTGGTTATCCTTATGTTCTCAAGTTTGGCTAAAAGTGGTGGTGCATTACAGGCCTTTAATGCGGCACCTCAAATACTTAACATTCTCACCGGCCCAGGTTGCTTAGGAACGATAGTCACTGGAATACTTCTTTGCTGGCTGACACCCTGGGGATTTTTCAAACACAAATGGATTATATACACGATGGTTGTGGTTATCCTGGACATAGGAGTTGCCCAGATATTTGGTGAGCCGGTGGTCAATAAGATGGCCGCTCTGGCCGAGGCGGAAGGTCTCAGCGCCCTGCAAAATCCGGAATATGTGAGCGCCTGGAACAGGCTAGTCATACTGACCATAGTCACGTCACTTCTTCTAATTTCGGCCCTTTTTGTATCGGTGATGAAGCCGTGGCGAAAACGCAAAGAAGTGGAGGCTGCTGAGTAACCATTTTCCCTTTAAACAGGTATAACAAGAGGCAATAGCCGATACTTCAAACAGAGGCCAGTTCTTCCCAGATTACATCTTCTAAATTAAATACCGGCCCGTCCTGACACACCTGCCTCAGACCCTGTCGCGTCTTGATAGTGCACCCGTAGCAGACCCCGCGTCCGCAGCCCATCCTTACTTCAAGGGAGACCTGGACCGGTCTACTCTTTAGCTCTGGCATCCGAGCCATGGCTTTATACATCGGTAATGGCCCGCAGGCGAATATCTGGTCTGCCCATTCGATATACTGAGGAATAAGGTCAGTTACCTTTCCATGATGACCGCTCGTTCCGTCTTCAGTAGCCGTAATAAATTTTGCTCCGGGGATTAAACGACCTTCAATATAAGGGTTTCTTGTTGCCGCTCCATAGAGAAGTGTTACCGAATGCCCTTTCTTTAATTCATCTTCAGCTAGAAAATATAAGGAAGCAATGCCCATACCACCAGCAACCAGTAACAAGTTTTGTGAAGTACTACGGACAGAAAAACCATTGCCAAGCGGGCCAAATAGGCCAATATTATCACCAGCCTCCCGCTTAGATAGCCAATCGGTTCCTTTACCATCCTCTAAAACAGCAAAGTATAACTCTAGATTTTTATAGTTGGTCACACGATGAACGCTAAAAGGGCGTGGTAAAATGCAGTCGTGCCCGCAATTCGCCATAACAAACTGCCCCGGTTTCGCTTCTGAAGCTATTTCCGGGCAGTTGAGCTTAATTGTCTGGCTGAATTTTATGTTYCGCCCAGCTATGCACCATCACCCGCCGATATGTGTTCGGCCTGAACCACGCTGTCCTTTTCTGGTGCTTCTTAGCCCTGCTGATTGCCAATGCCGAGTTTCTGCTGCATGGCCTGTTCCCCGATTACATCAGTCTGTCCCGACTCTCCATCGTTGCCCACAACGTACTGGCGCTCATTTTTGATATTGTCTCGCTGCTGGCCCTGTTGGCGGTGATGGTGGCCGCTGTCCGCCGCTCGGTATTTCCCCCGGCCTACATCGAAGCCCGCAGCCGTGACGCCTTCTTTATCCTGTCGCTGGTGGCTATTTTGATGCTCGCCTTCTTCGGCCTGCATGCCAGCGAGATTGCCCGCGGGCTGGAAAGGGCCGCCAGCTTTATGCCCTTCTCTAGCCTCGTCGCCGGCTGGCTCTCAGGCACATCAAACGGCACCCTGGAAGTGCTCGGCCGGGTCTTATGGTGGATTCACGCCGCAGCACTGCTGCTGTTCCTCAACTACCTGCCTTACAGCAAGCATATGCACATCCTCACTGCCATTCCTAATTGCTTCTTCAGGAACCTGTCCCGGGTCAACTTGATGCCCAGAGAGGAGTTTCGGAAGGGCAGCTCGTTCGGTGTCAGCCAAGTAAATGAGTTCACCTGGAAGGGGCTTTTCGACTCTTATGCCTGCACCGAGTGCGGCCGGTGCTCCGACTGCTGCCCCGCCACCAGCACCGATAAACCGTTGAACCCGAGACTGATTATCCATGATATCAAGAGCAACCTGCTAAAGAACGGCCCACTAATCAGCGCCGGTGAAAAGGCGAACCTGCCCCTGATTGGTAATCACCGGGACGGCAGCATAGCCGAGGATGCCATCTGGGCCTGCACCACCTGTGGTGCCTGCGTGGAGGTGTGTCCGGCATTCATTGAGCAGTTCCCCCGGATTATCGACCTGCGGCGAAACCTGGTTGAGATGCAGTCCCGGTTCCCCGGTGAACTGCTGACCTTCTTCGAGAATATAGAGCAGCGCTCCAATCCCTGGGGCATGGCCCCCGGCGACCGCACCAAGTGGACGGCCCAGGTAGAGGTAAAGCCTTTTGAGGCCGATAGCACCGAATACCTGTTCTTTGTCGGCTGCGCCGGGGCCTTCGATGCCCGCAACCGCCGGACAACCCTGGCCATCGCCCGGATTTTAGCCGCCGCCGGCATCTCCTGGGGCATATTGGGTAAAGACGAGCTGTGCTGCGGCGACAGCTTGCGCCGTCTGGGTAACGAATACGTATTCGACAAGATTGCCAGCGAGAATGTCAGGCTATTTGCCGAGAGGAGGGTCAGGAAGGTTATAACCCAGTGCCCCCACTGCTACCATACCCTGAAAAACGACTACCGCCAGTACGGCGCCGAACTGGAAGTCGTTCATCACAGCGAACTTATCAGCCAGTTGATTAAAGAGGGCCGGCTGAAACTGAACGGCACCCAGCCGCCGGGTAATATAGTGTTCCACGATTCCTGCTATCTGGGACGCCACAACGCAGTCTATGAAGCACCCCGCCATGCCTTAACCTCGGCCACCGGCAGCAAGCCGGTAGAGATGGCGCGCCACCACGACAACTCCTTCTGCTGCGGGGCCGGGGGCGGGCGGATGTGGCTGGAAGAAAGCATCGGCAAACACATCAACGTGGCCCGGGTGGAACAAGCCCTGGAGAAAAACGCCGAGACCATATGTGCCTGCTGCCCGTACTGTATTATTATGTTTGAGGACGGGCTAAAGGACCTGAACGCCGAAGATAGGGCGCAGGTTCTGGACCTGGCCGAGATTGTGGCCCGAGCACTGCCGGACCAGCAATAGCCGCTTACTGGGGAGTTAAAGGCGCCAGCAGGCTGCCTGTTACATCCTCGACGTTCTCCAAGTCTATAAGCGCCCCGGTTACCGAGCCAACGGCGGCATCACTCAGCTTATAAGCCGAATAGGGGACGCATTTCTTAAACCGGGCCACCAGTTCCGCCTCGGTAAAAGGCTTTGACGGCTGCCCTTTGCAGTATATACATTCTGTGGAAAACTGCCGGCCGTCTTTCAGCGTGGTATTGACCCTCACCGCAAACGATGGCAAACCGGAGTCCTTGCGGGCCGATATCCGGGTCATCAGCTCACGAACATCCTGGCGTGCCCTCGCCTCCGGGGTGTATGAGTCCAGAAACACGTCTTTATCAAAGGCCGCCGTCGCTACGATATAGGGTAAACTAAACTGGCACTCGGCTACCGTCCGGGGGTTCCATCTCTCTTCCTTGGGTAAACACACCGCCGACCATATTACCGGGGACACGTCAAGCCCAATATCGGCAATGTCGCCGGCTTCAAAGTCATGCTCCTTCATCTGCTCCGTTATCCCCTCTATGGAGGTGTGGGTACAGCCGCAGGCCGGGTTCGGCTTCATGCCGATATTCAACATTTCCCATTCCTCACCCAACCCCCTCGTCATTAACTCCGGTTTAGTCGTCCAATGGGCGAAAGCCAGATATCCCTTGGGGCCAGCCAGGACATCGGTCAGCTCGCCCCGAGGGCCGGTGATGCCTCTCCTGGCCAGGAGACAGGCGTTAATGGCGTCCTGGGCGATAAAACTGTGATGGACGCGCACCATATGCGACGGGGGCGCCAGCATGGCCACATCATGCGGCTGCGTCATGCCGCGGCCGATACCTTCGGCGTTCTCCAGCTCTTGCCGGCTCAGACCAAGCAGCTTGCCCACGGAGGCTATGCATCCGAATATGTAATGCCCGCCTATCTGATTGGCCGGTATTGCCTTACTGACCACCCCGAAGGCGACACCGATACGCACCAGCATCTCCTGACCGACAACAAGGGCGGTGATGAACTCCCGGCCGGACACCTTATCCTTGAGTCCGGTTGCCGCCAGCAGCGCCGGGAGGATGTACTCACTGCAGTGACCACCCTCCGAATGAGCATCACCCAGATCCATAGCGCGGGCCATGGGCCCGATGGCAAAAGCTGCCTCTGCAGCCGGCACCCGGCCGCCATAGAAGGGGATGATACTCTCTGGTTTACCCCCTTTGTCTTTAACAAAGTCAACTACCTCAGCAACACTTTCCATGGCAGAACCACCGACGATAACGGCCATGGTATCCAGTACGCATTTCTTGGCATAATTAATCACGTTGTCCGGTAAATCATCGTATTTTGTATCTACGACCATTTTACACAGGACACTCATTGGGTCCGGTTCACGGGCTGAAACGGGTTCTGCCATTTCACGCCTCCTTATCGGCAGTAAGGCTCAACCTCTAAGAGTACCATTAATTTGCCGGGACGGCTAGCCAAGCTTGACCAGCGGGGGAATAACCTCGATAAGCTCATCAACGGTCCATTTACCAGGCTTGCGAATGAACATATGTGGCCCGGGTATCTGTATCGGCCGGCTGTAGATACAGATGTCGCCGCCGGTAGCATAGAAGAACTGGCCGGTGATATTCTGGGCTTCGTCGGTGGCCAGATAGGTGACTATCGGGGCCACCGTATCCGGCGCCCCCGTCTCACCGCCACCGACCTTGGGCCGCTCCTCGGGGAAGAGCTTGGTTACGGCACTGGGCAATATGGCGTTCACGGTTATGCCGTGCTCCTTCATTTCTCCCGACAGCTGCGCCGTAAGACCCAGAATACCCGCCTTGGCGGCGGCATAGGCCACACTGTTAGGAGGGCCAACAAAATAGCTGAAGCCAGCGCGAGAAGAGAAATTGATGATTCGGCCACTTTTCTGTTTTACCATCTCCACGGCGGCCGCCCGGCAACAGGTGAAATGCCCTTTCAAATGGACTTCTATGATTGAATCCCAGTCCCTCTCCGTCATCTCAACAATAGGCATCCGGTTGTGATTACCGGCGCAGCAAACCAGGATATCAATTCGACCGAAGTTGTCGGTGGCCGCTTTGACAATATTATCCCCACCCGACATCGTGGCCACGCTGTCATAATTAGCAACGGCCGAGCCACCGGCCTTCACAATCTCGGCAACCACACTGTCGGCCTTACTCGTGCCATCGGATTCACGGGCGATATCATTAACTACCACCCTGGCTCCCTCGGCAGCCAGGGCTAAAGCCACTCCTCGGCCAATGCCATCCCCACCCCCGGTTACCACCGCTGACTTACCTGCTAATCTCTGAGCCATTGTTCTGTTTACCTCCCTTACTTTATTATTGTCCGTTCAGGTCAGTGCCGTAACTATAGTTGTCATGCCCTTACCCGATATGGTGAACGCTCTGTCTCCAGTGACAATTGCGGGAAACGTCGTTCTTCTCTGGTTATCGCCTTCATTACGACGCTGAGATATTTTAAGGTCTAACCAAGGGCAACGTCAAGCAGCATCATCACGGTAAAGCCGAGCATGCCGCCCATGGTCGCCAGATCAGTATTGCCGCCGCGCTGAGCCTCCGGAACTACCTCCTCAATGACGACAAATATCATAGCCCCGGCGGCAAAAGACAGGGCATAAGGTAGTATCGGCTGAGCCACGACCACTGCCGCGGCACCAATAACCGCAGCGATAGGCTCAACCACCGCCGACAGCTGGCCGTACCAGAAACTGTTACGGCGGGACATACCCTCACGACGCAGGGGCAGGGAGACCGCCATCCCCTCCGGGAAATTCTGAATACCGATGCCGATAGCCAGCGCCACGGCCGCTCCCATAGAGGCCACCGGCAAATCAGCCGCCAGCGCGCCAAAGGCTACGCCGACAGCAAGCCCTTCCGGAATGTTATGCAGCGTTATCGCCAGGATGAGCAATGTGCTCCGGCGCCAGCCTGTTTTAATGCCCTCGGCTTCCGCCGTGGGAAAGCCGAGGTGCAGATGGGGCAGCAATCGGTCAGTAACTCGCAAGAATATGCCCCCGACCAGGAAGCCAACGACCGCCGGCACCCAGGGGGGGATACCTTTGCCCTCGGACATCTCTATCGCCGGCGCCAGCAGTGACCAGTAACTGGCGGCAATCATTACGCCGCCGGCAAAACCAAGCATGGCGTCAAGCACCCGGCGGCTGATGTCCCGGGCCATAAAAACGGCAGCGGCCCCCAGCGCTGTCATAGCCCAGGTGAAGCAGGTCGCCAGCAGCGCCTGTACCACCGGATGAAAGTTTTGCAGGAAGTTGATTTCTATCTCCCGCTCAGTCCTCCTGAGTTTCAGGAAGCCCCGGGTCCGCCCCGAACCTCCCCATATTCATAATTATACATCAGCCCACAACTTCCCCCTACCGGGACTTATCAGACGGCGGCACCCTTCGTCTGCTAGGCGGGACAGTGAGAAAAATGACCAGACTAACAACCGCCAGTGCCGCCATAGCAAACCATGCCCCGAAATAGGCCCCCCACTCATCAAATACCCACCCGGCCAGGGGGGCCCCGGCCACGTGGCCAAAAGTCGATATGCCGATGAGAAAGCCGTAGGTACGGCCAAACTGACCCCGACTGTAATATTTTCGGATTAAAACTACCCTCACCACGACACTACCCCCCCAGCCGGTACTGAAACAGACGATAAACGGCAGCAGCAGCCATGTCCACCCGGTGATAAGACCACCAAAACAGAGCATGCCCAGAGTAATAAGAACACAACCCAGGGCGGCCACTATCTTCGGGTTAAATTTATCGCCAAGCCAGCCGAAGCCAAGGCGGCCACCGATGCTGGCCAGCGGTACGACGCCAGCCACCAGACTGGCTGCCGACCGGGAGACATCGATACTGGTGAGATAGGGCATGATGTGCGTGGAAACGGAACTCATTATCAGCATCTGAAGCATAGTGGCCAGAGAAATGTGCCAGAACGCACGCCTCGTCCCTATCCCTGCGGCCGAGACACCGGCCGGGGTACCCTGAGCGGGAACTCGATTCTCCTCAACAATCACGGTGCTGCTCACCTCGCCGTCCGGCAAATGGCCATATTGCTCGGGCCTATGACGGAAGAAAAGTGCCAGCGGTATAACTACAACCCAGGCACACAGGCCGAGGATGACCATTGCCATGCGCCAGCCGCATTCGTCGATAAGCAATGTGACCACCGGAATCAGAAGGCCCCCGATAGCCAGGCCGCTGACCATAATTCCGGTGGCCAGGGCCACCTTGCGGCGAAACCAGTTGACCACCGAGGTCAGCATTACGGTACCGCTCATGGCACTAATACCGATAGCAATTACGGCGAAGGACCCGTAAAACGCGGCCAGAGAGTTGACCTGGCCCAGCAGTATCAGGCCCGAACCCATAATGACAGCACCGGCAACAATTAAACGCCTTGGCCCCCAGCTGTCAACGAGTATCCCCACTAAGGGGGCAAGAAGGCCCATCTCCATACCACGCAGCGAAGCGGCCAGCGAGACCTGCACGTAGCTCCACTCAAACTCGCTGGCTATCGGCTCAAAAAGGGCGGTGAACCCGTAAAAGATGACCCCGCCGGAAAACAACGAAATGATGAAACCGGCGCCGACAATCCACCACCCGTAGAACAGCCGCCGTCTCTCCTCACTGGTGTACATGATAACAAAGCAGACGCCGTCTCTGGACATATCTGAGGCGGTTCTTCACTGATAATACTACCAGCACCGCCCGGTGTGCAACGCTTAAGCAGAGCCGAATTTGACAGCACGGTATTAACACGTTTATGGTTATTGATAAGGGGAACTTTAGTTATGCCTGACCTAAATAGTCTACAGCAAGCCCTGGGCATCTCGTTTAATGATCGGTCGCTACTGGAGCAGGCCCTGGTACACAGCTCATACAGTAACGAAAACCCGGCCTTTACAGCTCATTCCAACGAAAGACTGGAGTTCCTGGGAGACGCTGTCCTGGGTTTAATTATAGCGGAGAGACTGCACCACGGCCTTCCCCCTCTCAGTGAAGGGGAAATGACCCGTTTGCGCTCCACCCTGGTGCGACAGAGCTGCCTGGCCCGTATCGCGGCCACCATCGGCCTGGGTAACTATCTCTACTTGGGAAAAGGGGAGGAAGCCGGTGGCGGCCGCAACAAGCCGAAAAACCTGGCCGCCGCCCTGGAAGCGGTAATCGCCGCCGTCTACCTTGACCATGGGCCGACGATCGCCCAAGAATTCGTCCTCAGGCTCTTTGACACCGAGCTGGACAAGGTATTGGCTCAGGGCAGCGGGGTTGACTATAAATCGCAACTGCAGGAATTCACCCAGGCGAAGTGGCAACTGACACCTACCTACCACCTGGTGGCAGCGGCCGGCCCGGACCACGACAAGACGTTCACCGTCGAGGTAAGGATAGATAATACCGTACTGGCCAAAGGGTCGGGTAAGAGCAAGAAAGCGGCCGAAACGGAAGCAGCCCGCGCGGCGTTACGGCGGGTCTTTACACAATAACCACCTTTTGCTAAACTTCTACCAGGAGTACCCGTAGTCCGATAATCGGGATGAGGTGTCTCATGGGCAGTCGAGATTACCGACGACGAGAGCCGAAGAAGTCTAGAAAGGACGCCAAAAAGATAGCGCCCGCTTCAATCGTGCCCTCACCGGCAACCGTAGAAGTGATAAAGTCCAAGGGGAAGAAGGAACGGAAGGAAGAGGAGTAGGACAAACGGCTGCCTACCACAGTCTCCTGAACAGCGGGGAACTGAAGGCCCGGGTGGCCAGGGCCAGGGCCATGATGGCAGAGTGCCGGGTATGCCCTCGCCACTGCGGGGTAAACCGCCTGGCCGGCGAAAGCGGCAAATGCACCATCACCCGGCCGGCGATGGTTTCCAGCTATGGGCCCCACTTCGGTGAGGAATCACCACTGGTGGGCCGGCAGGGTTCGGGAACCATATTCTTCACCTACTGCAACCTGCGCTGTATCTTCTGCCAGAACTATACCATAAGCCAGTCGGGGGAAGGTGTGCCGGTCACCAGCGAGAAGCTGGCTCAGATAATGCTCTCCATCCAGGATCGGGGCTGCCATAATATCAATCTGGTAAGCCCGAGCCATGTCGTGCCCCATATACTGGAAGCACTGGAACTGGCGGCAAGCAACGGGCTCTATCTACCCCTGGTCTATAACAGCGGCGGCTACGATTCCCTGGAAACCCTGAGCCTGCTGGACGGCATCGTCAATATCTACATGCCGGATATGAAGTACGCCGATGAAAAGTTCGCCGAGCAGCTTTCCGGCATAAAAGATTATCCCCGGATAAACCAAGCCGCCGTTAAGGAAATGCACCGACAGGTCGGCGACCTCCGTCTGGACGAGCAGGGTATTGCCTACCGCGGCCTCCTGGTACGCCACCTGGTACTGCCCGACCGGCTGGCCGGGACAGAGGAGGTCACCCGTTTCCTGGCCCGGGAAGTCTCCGCCGAGACCTACCTCAATGTTATGGCCCAGTATCACCCTTGCCATCAGGCATTCGGCAGGCCGCAACTGGCCCGCCCGGTGAACTGGCAGGAGGTTCAGGAAGCCATAGAGATGGCCCACCAGCAGGGCTTATTCCGGCTGGACAGGCGCCAGTCGAGCCCGCTGAGGTTTGTCATATGACCCCCAATAGCGAACTGGCCGCAGTCCGTGCTGTAGTCCAGGGCCGCGTACAGGGCGTTTTCTTCCGTGCTTCTGTCTGCTGGCGCGCCAGAGAACTGGCTCTAAGCGGCTACGTACGCAACCTGCCCGGCGGGGAGGCGGTGGAAGTGCGCGCCGAAGGGGAGCGCAACCGGCTGGAGCAGTTAGTCAATTACCTACATAAAGGGCCGCCGGCGGCCAGAGTGAAGAGGGTGGAGACGGACTGGTCAGGACATACCGGTGAGTACACCGGTTTTAACATAAGATATTAGGCCCCCTACGGTTAGCCTTCAAACCGCCCCAGGCCGTAGTAACGGTCATTCATAAGGAGGCGGGACAGAACCTGCGGCGAGGTGCGGTAACCGCCCACAGCCCGTCGCTCATTCAGTTCTCGCGCCATCTCATCCAGGTCAAGGGGCTGGTTCCGGTTGGCCAGGAAAAGGCGGAACACGCTCTCCAGGATGGGCAATTCACCATGAATGAATCCCGCCGTCTTTGAGCAGCAACCACCGATAGTCGCCAGCAGGTCGTCGGCAGCAATCTCCGGCGGTGTTGCTGTCAACCGCTGCCGGCAGGCGGGGCACAGGCACTCCCGGGCCAGGGCAAAGAATGAGCGATTACTTTGTAGGAACCGCTCAAGGTCAATAAACCACCGCTCTGCGGGCTGTTCCGCGCTTATATCTTCTTCTACCAACTTACCGGACCCAACTTTCTAGACCTCGAAACCGACCCGGGCTTCCCGGATGGCCTCAAGATAATCCGCCCTGAGCTGGAGCGTCTGCGAGGCTTCACAGTCTATCTCGTACGGCTCCCCGACAAATATCTTACCACACTCCTCGACCTCACCGTGGGTAGGGTCGCTACTGCTAACGAACTTCTGGCGGGCCTCGACGATGCCAAGGTCGAAGGGCAGGGTGAAGTAGAGGTCGGCAATCACTTTATCTATCCCCAGGCTGTACAACACGCTCCAGTCGTTCTGTGTCCCGCTGCCATACTTGCTGCTGGGCAGCGCCGATAGCAGATTCATTATACTCAGGCTGGCCTGGCCACCCAGCACCTTTAGCGGGGCAACACTTATCAGGTAGTCACTCGACAGGATAACATTAGGCACCCAGAAGGTCGGCACCACCAGGGGCTTGGGCAGCGGATTATCAACCTCCACCCAGATACAGTCTTTCACGTCCAGCATCAGTACCCTTGGGAAATCATAGCCCAGGGCCTGGTATATCGGCTGCACCGAGTCCCCGCCCAGGGTGCCCTCGAGCAGAATAATATCGGCATCGCTGACGGCGCGGATACCCTCGATTATTACCGACAGTATACCACGGCTGGTGGTGGCCGGGTAGGGTAAGGGGTAGGATGCCGCTGGTTTTATCAATACCCGCCTGGCCCGGGATATGGCCGGGGTCGCCTTGAAGGTGAATTCGGCGGCATCAAATATCACGCCCGCCTCCTGGCGGGACAGATGACCCCCTGCCCCGCTCTACAAGATAATCGAAGATAATCGTTCAATTCCAGAGCTCCTGACTCCAATCAAGCATCATCACCTGAACCCTATCGCCGGGCCCGGCCCCTGCTTCATCCTCAGGAACAATCGCCAGGCCGTTGCCCAGGCTCATCGAGGTCAGAATGCCGGAACCCTGAGGACCGGTCGTCCGGGCAAAATACTGGCCATCCCGTTCCTCAACCACGGCCCGAGCGAAGACACGGCGCCCGTCGCTGTTTTCAATAGAATCTTCAAGAACAGCCTCTATCACCGGCTTGGCGAGATAACGCCGGCCCATCATCTTGAGTATGGCGGGGCGGGCGAATAGCTCAAAGGTAACCATAACGCTAACCGGATTGCCCGGCAGACCGAGGAGAGGGATGTTCCGGGCAGCGCCCGTCCTGTCCGTGCCTCTAACGGTGCCGAAGGCAAGCGGCTTGCCCGGCTTGATGCGAACTGTCCAGAAGTTGATTTCTCCTTCTTTGGCCAAGACATCCTTCACCACATCATAGTCACCTAGCGAGACACCACCGCTGGTTATCAGCAGGTCGGCATCCAGACCACGGCTGAGCCGATTCACCAGCACATCCTCCCTATCCGAGGCGATGCCCAGAATCCTGGGGACCCCTCCGTAACGCAGCACCAGGGCGGCCAGACTGTAGGTGTTACTGTTGTAGATTTTACCCGGCGGCAGCGGCTCGCCTGCGTTCACCAGTTCATCGCCGGTAGCTAGAATAGCCACTACCGGGCGGCGGATTACTTTCACCGTAGCCCGCCCCAGCGATGCCAGAACTCCGATTTCCGCCGGCCGGATTACGGCTCCCCGGTCAAGCACCCAGGAACCCCGGCCCACGTCCTCTCCGGCCCGACGAATGTCGGCCCCCACCGCCACTTCCCGCCGGATACCTATCTCAGGGGGGCGCGCCGACTCACCGGGTTGCTGACGCCCGGCTTCGTCGGTATCCTCAAACCTGACCACGGCGTCGGCCCCTTTCGGCACCGGTGCCCCGGTCATTATGCGAATGGCGGTACCCGGGGCCACCTCGCAGCTAGAAATAGAACCGGCCATCACAGTATCAATAACACGCAGAACCCGGGGGGCCCTAGGGCTGGCCCCCCGGGTATCTTCAGCGCGGATGGCATAGCCGTCCATAGCGGAGTTGTCCAGCGGGGGGATATCAATGGTGGAGAAGACATCCTCGGCCAGGACCTGTCCTAAGGAGTCCAGAACAGGGCGTTCCTCCGCTTCCAGGATATCAATACGGGCCAGAATCATCTCCAAAGCCTGCTCAGCACTTATCATTAACAACCGCTCCCTGTTCAACCAGGCTTCGTGCCCTGTCCAGTTCGTCCGGAGTATTGACATTGAACAAGCTCAGGTGCTCGGGGTCGAACCGGTCAATCTCATCGCTATCCACATACCTGACCCTGACCAAGCCCAGCAGGCTGTGGACACTCAGGTCACCTCGCTCAACCATGTCCTCTATTGGGGCCAGGCAGTTCTTTGAGTAGAGGGCATGCAATGGCTCCACCATGTCATCTACTCGCGGAATCACCACATCGAAGCCCGGGGCAACCTTTATCATGTGGCTCAGTAGGGCTCGGTTTAAGAACGGCATATCACAACCAACCGCTAGGCTATGAAAGGAACTGGCCGTGGTTAGACCGGTGTATATGCCAACCAGTGGACCTCTATCAGGATAGATATCAGCAACTACTTTGTGACTTGAATAACCAGCCGGCCACGATGCTAACCCATCGGCGCTGGCAACAACAATAACCTCACTTTTAAGAAAACTGACCCGACAGAGAACCCGCTGGAATAAGCTTTTACCGCCTATTATTACCTCGGCCTTATTGTGCCCTAAACGCGAGCCCTTACCACCAGCCAGGACAATACAGCTTATATCCAAGGCATCAGTACTCGAATTACTTACCCTGACTTCACCCCCGCTAATATTTTACCACTATCGTCAATAATAATGAAGTGTCTGCCTATAACGCCGATGTCAGGACCATAATCCTGGTACCTGTCGGCAACGCTCCCGATTTGAACTCCATCTCGCTGGTGCCCAATCGGTCGACATTATCCTTGTCGTGGATGAAATCTTCCACACCAGCTAATTCCGGAAGGCTTCTATCAGTTTTGAAGTGCATGGGGATAATCACCCTGGGTTTTATGCAGTCACAGACCTCGGTGGCAGCCCGGGCATCAATGGTAAAACAGCCGCCCACCGGGACGAGCAGTATGTCCACCTCGCCCAGCCCGGCCACCTGTTCATCACTGAGCTGATGGCCCAGGTCGCCAAGGTGGCAGACCCTGACGCCGTCAACCGCAAAGCAGAAGATGGTATTGCTCCCCCGCATAGTCCCCCCGGCCTCATCATGGTAGCTGGGGATACCTTTGAAATCTATCCCCTTGACCTTGGCTGACCTTCTGACCACCTCGGGGTTACCCCGGACCGCCGCCACATTGTTGTGGTCGAAGTGATCATGGCTCACGGTTACGATGTCGGCCGACTCCCGTATTTCCCCATAGGTCAGGTCCTCCGAGGTATTATAGGGGTCGGTAATTATCCGGGTTCCGTCATCCGAGGTAATCAGGAAAGAAGAATGGCCCAAGTACTTTATTTTCATGACTAAGACCTCCTTTCTGCATTAGCCTGCCCAGGTCAATTCGCGAGAACAGGCCCAGCCGAACGGTTCAACACCGCAGCTTAAATCTTCTTTCTGAGTTAAGCTAGGGACAGCACCAGGTTGACCAGAGTGCGCACCGGCACCCCGGTAGCCCCTTTGGTAATGCAGCCCTGTTCCTTTTCACTCCAGTAAGTGCCGGCAATATCAAGGTGGACCCAAGGGGTGTCGCCCACGAACTCGGCCAGAAACAGCGCGGCGGTGATGGAGCCTCCCCAGCGTGAGCCGACATTCTTGATATCGGCAACTTCGCTCTTGATTTGCTCCTTATACTGCTCCACTAACGGCATTGGCCAGACAAGCTCGCCGGCTTCTTTACCGGCGGCAACTATCTTGTCAGTCAGTTCTTGATTGTTGCCAAAGGCACCAGTGTACAAATCACCCAAGGCAATCCTCATGGAACCGGTCAGGGTGGCCACATCGACAACATACCTGGCGCCAAGCTTACCGGCATAGGCCAGGGCATCGGCCAGAATCAGACGGCCCTCGGCATCGGTGGAGATAATCTCGATGGTCTTGCCGTTCATGGCGGTTACTGTATCCCCTGGTTTCAGGGCGCTACCGCTAGGCAGGTTTTCTGTTGCCGGCACAATAGCGGCAATATTAAGCCGGGTCTTAAGCTGGGCAACAGCGCTAACCGCCGCCATAACGGCCGCTCCGCCGGCCATATCGCCCTTCATCTCCTCCATCTTTTCCGAGGGTTTAATAGAAATCCCCCCGGAGTCAAAGGTTATCCCCTTGCCGACCAGGGCGATATCAATCCCCTCATCGGCGCCCCGCCCCCGATAGCGGAGGACGATAAACTTTGGCAGTTGCTGGCTACCCTGGGCAACCCCCAGCAGGCCACCCATGCCCAGCGCCTGCATCTGCTCCCGCTCCAGCACCTCAAGCTCAATCTGATGGGTCTCCGCCAGCTTCGCCGCCATCGCCGCCATATCGCTGGGCGTCATAAAGTTCCCCGGCTCATTGACCATATCCCGGGCCAGATTGGCCGCGCCGGCCAGTACCCGGCCCTGGGGGATACCCTGTTCCAGGCTCTTTATATCGCCGGCGGCCACCAGGCTCAGCTCTTTTATTTCACCCACCTCCGCTTCTCTGGTGATATGCCGGCGGAATGAGTAGGTGCCAAGCAGCGCCCCCTCCGTAATCACCTGCGCCGCTTTCTCCGGGTTATCTATACCCACCACCGGAACACCGGCGGCAGCCGTGCCGACCCTCTTCCGCTGCAGGTGCCGGCAGACCTCAGCCACCGCGCCGCGAACCCGGTCCGGGGTCAGCTCCGTCCTTTTACCCAGACCGGCAATCACCACCCGGTCTGCCGGCAGCCTGCCCAGGCTGTGGATAACCGTAATCTCGTTAAGCTTACCCTTAATCTCGCCCTGGCTGACCAGCCCGGCAATAGCCCCCCCCAGGGCCTCATCAATTCTGGCTATCTCCCCGCTCAACTCCTCCGTTTCTGGGAAAAAGGTGATAATAGCCCCCGTTTCAACCTTGGTGATATCGCCGGTTAAGGCTTTAAGCTCCATCTCCAATCTCCTTTCCGTAGTGCCGATTAACGACCTACCTCCCGGACAATCTTGTCCAGGACCGGGGTAATATCGCGGGAGGTATCCACCGCATAATGTTTACGGCGGATTTTATCTACCGATGGCCGCATTCTCTGGTATACACCCCAATCGGCATCGGAACTGGTCGCCGGGGCCGCCCCTCGCTGCCTTGCCCCGAGCCGCTCATGCACCACCCCGGCCGGTGCCTCGACTCGCACCAGGATCAACCGGGCACCCAGGTGGTCAGCGATGCTGTACAGCCGCTCGCGGTGCTTCTCTGATAGATTGGTGGCGTCAAAAATAACCGGGATCCCCCTTTCCAGCAGTCTCTGGATAATAAGATGACAGGCCCGAAAGAGGCGCCCGCTCTCCGCCAAGCTGTAATCCGGCGGGTTAAAGAGGGTTTTACGCAAGGCATCGCTTTCCAGAATGAGAAAGGGCAGCCTCTGGGCAAGGCGGCGGCTGAATGAAGACTTTCCCGTCCCCGGCAGGCCGCTGACCACCACCAGAGTCGGGGCGACCGTCGCCTCGGGAAGCTGACCCAGGCTCTCCGCCAATCTCCCGACATCGGCCTCAAGCTGGCTACTGCTCACACCTTATTATAGGTTTTTCAGGGCGGTTCGCCAAGTAGTTTTTACCGGTAGAGATCTGCCCGCCGCCCCGGACACAACGGTTATTCCAGCGGGGTAAGCGTCAGCAGCCTCTTGGCTATCTTGGGATATCTGGCTATGAAAAGAAGCTCGTCTTCCACCAGTGGCTTGTGGCTCTCCACGTTGGCGTACCTTACCAGTTCCAGGATCTCCCGGGCCTGCTCCTGACTCCTGCGGCGGAACGACACGTCCTTCTTGCCCATTATATGGCTGAAGCCGGATATACCACTGTACTGGCCGGCAATAATCTCCCGTCCCGTCTCCACGAACTCCGGCTCACCCCGGCCCAACTCTTCATAGCCATAAAGCTCGTAGTTCTCCGGGTCCTTCAGCACGCCGTCGGCATGTATACCGGAGGCATGAGAAAAGGCGTTGGCGCCGACGCCGGGCTGGTTAATCGGTATCGGGATGTCAAAGGCATAGCTGGCGAATTTGGCCAGCTTCCAGGCCCGGGACAGGTCTATCTTCCTGCCCAGCCGGTACTTGCCGGCGAAACCCTTGGACTTGGTAAGGGCCAGGACGACAGCCACCAGGTCGGCATTACCGGCCCTCTCCCCGATGCCGTTGACGGTGGTATTTATATAGGCATCCTGCCCGCCGTCGATAGCCCCTTTGGCCCCGGCAACAGAGTTAGCTACCGCCATGCCGAGGTCACCGTGGCAGTGTATCTCGATGGGGATACCGAGCTTCTCCGCCAGAAACCGGCAGCTCTTATAAATGGTGAACGGGTCCTCGTAACCCAGGGTATCACAATAGCGCAGCCGGTTGGCACCGTGCTCCTTGGCCGCCAGGCCGAAATCAACCAGGAATTCCGGGGCCGTTCTGGAGGCATCCTCAGCGTTAACGCCAACGCTCTCCGCACCTTTAGCCCAGGCAGCATCAACCGCCTCTACCATGTCGTGAATAACGTCGTGTTTCTTCTTTCTCCCCTGGAACTTGCCGGTAATCATCTGCTCCGAGGTAGATATGGACAGGTTGAGGTGCCTGATGTTCGGTACCAGCTTGAAAGCCGTCTCCACGTCACCGACCGTTGCCCGTATCCAGCCACCGAGACGAATGGGTTTAAGGACGCCCATCTCCGCCAGCTCCAGATTGGCCTGAAGATACAGAGACTCATGCTTGGTGGTCGGGAAGCCGAACTCAGACTGAAATACGCCCATCTTGTTCAGGTAGATATTGAGCAGGGTCTTTTCAATCTTGGACAGCCCAAGCTTGGCCGTCTGTACCCCGTCACGATTGGTAACATCCAGTATATATATTCTGGGCATAGCTCTAACCCTGTGGCCGAAAGAGGTATATTAATTTTAACATACTTCCGCCGTTATCGGCAATTGCCCGGGCTTTTTCCCGTTCCGAATGCCATATAACGGCATTATATGCTACAATTGATGGCGAAACTAGACGACAGGCAGCTATTTATGAGCCCACGGGCCAGACTATTATTCGGGATATATGGCTTAACCGGCATTATACTGGTAGGCGTTGCCGGATTCATGATTATCGAGGGCTGGTCATTTCTGGATGCCCTCTACATGACGGTGACAACCATAACCACGGTCGGCTACTCTGAGGTACACCCGCTAAGCACCGGGGGGCGCATCTTCTGTGTATTTCTGATTGTCGGCGGTGTCGGCGGCGCCCTGTATGCCCTGATGGGTGTGGTCGGTTATATCGTTCAGGGCTACTTCGGGACTACACTGGGGAGAAGAAGAATGAAAGACAGGATTGCCAAGCTGAACGGACACTTCATCCTTTGCGGTTACGGCAAAGTCGGCGAGGAAATTGCCCATGTCTTTACCGAGGAAGAGACCCCTTTTGTCGTTGTCGACAAACGATCCGACAGCGTCGACTGGGTGGAAAGGGCAGGGTACCTCTATATAATGGGGGACGCCACCAGCGACGACGTGCTGAAGGAAGCTGGTATTGAAAGGGCCCGGGGGCTGGTGGCTGCCGTGGACAGCGATGCCGAGAATACCTATATCACGCTCTCGGCACGGCAACTTAATAAGGACCTGTTTATCGCCGCCCGCGCCAACAGCCGCGAAGTGGAGACGAAATTAAAAAGGGCCGGTGCCGACCGCATCGTTTCTCCGCACCGAATTGGCGGGCGGCGCATGGCAATGCTGGCCCTGCGACCGGCCGTGGTCGATTTTATCGATACCGTAACCTACGGGCGAGGCCGCGAGATGGAACTGGAGAATGTCGATATCGGCGGAAATTCGCCGCTAGCCGGGATGACACTGAAGACAGCCCGGAGCAAGACCGGCATTACCGTTCTGGCGATGAGAAAGAAGAGCGGCAAACTGCTGGCCAACCCGTCTGATGAAGAGACTATCGAGGACGGCGACCGGCTGATTGTTATCGGCACTAAAAAGAGGTTGGGGGTGTTGGAAGAAGCGTTTGAGGGGGTAAAGCTCAGCGATTAAATATTCTACGGCTCTGGGGGGTTATCATGAGTGGAATCAAGGTCGGTATTATAAATGTTACCGGTTATACTGGTGTCGAGCTGGCAAGGCTGCTCGCTCATCACCCCGGGGTAGAGCTTGCCTCCATTAGCGGACGCAGCGCCGCCGGCAAGAAGCTAAACGAGGTCTTCCCCCACCTGACCGATTCGGAGCTGGTTATTGACAGCGAGATAGGCGCGGTGGAATTCGCCTTCTCTGCCATGCCGCACAAGGAGAGCGCCAAAGAAGTTATCGCCCTGCTTGACCGCGGCGTCAAGGTAGTCGATATCAGTGCCGATTTCAGGCTGAAGAATGCCGAAGACTATCCCCGCTGGTACGACTTCACTCACCCCGCCCCGCAGCTGCTTGACGAAGCGGTATACGGCCTGCCCGAGCTGTACCGGAGCAAAATTGCCTCGGCACGGCTGGTGGCCAATCCCGGCTGCTACCCCACCGGGGCAATACTGGCCCTGGCCCCGGCATTGAGGCACGACTTAATTGAACCCGACATCATCATCGACAGCAAGTCCGGGGTATCCGGGGCCGGCCGGACCCTCAGCCTGCAGACCCACTACTCGGAGGCCAACGAGGACATCACGGCCTATGCCCTGGACGGACACCGGCACCTGCCCGAGATCATCCAGGAGCTGGGACTGCTGCACCGGCAAAAATCCCCCTCGATAACCTTTATCCCACACCTGATACCGATGACCCGGGGGATATTGACCACCGCCTACGCCCCGCCGGCGTCGGGTAATAAAAAATCAGCCGAGGCGGTAAGGCAACTCTACCACGATTTTTACCGTGACGAGCCCTTCGTCAGGGTGGTAGCAGCGCCACCGCACAGCAAACACACCTGGGGCAGCAACTTCTGCCTCATCTATCCCACTGTTGACCCCAGGACAGGTCGGCTCATCGTCATCAGTGCTATCGACAATCTGGTCAAGGGAGCCGGGGGGCAGGCCATCCAGAACATGAACCTGATGCTCGGCCTGCCGGAGACAACCGGGCTCCAGGCACCAGCGGTCTATCCCTGAGGGGGAGGTGAAACCATATACCGGCTTGAATATACCCATCTACCGGTAAACCAGGACGTAACCTGCATCGCCGGCTATTACACCCCACGACGGGAAGTCCGTCTGGAATATAACGGCCGGGAGGTGCTTTATGTCATGGGACAGGCGGTGATAGACTCTTCGTGCTGCGGCCTCGGAACCTGGGGCTATGTCCTGGTACCGGGTTACATAATCAGCTGGCACAAGCGGACCAATGCCGACGGCCTACCGGTAACTGAGGTGGAGCCAATCTCGGACAAGTCAGCACAGGACAGCATCCGGCGGCTCATCACCGAAGCCGAATCAATCACCCAGGTTGAATTCTGGTAGGCACTGGGGGCATGATGGCAGCTCGCTCGCCGGCAAGCAATGATACCCGCGGATTTGGCCCCATTAACTACGTCAAGATTACCATATTCGGCTTCGCCCTCGCTGCCCTGTGGAACAGCCTGCACAGTATTGTCCTGCCGCTACGGCTGCTGGACTTTGTCGCCGAGGCCGAGAAAAATACCTACCTCGGCTATATCTCCGCGGCCGGTTTATTACTAGCGATGGTCACCCAGCCGATAGCCGGGGCGTTCAGCGACCGCTCCGGCCTCAGATGGGGCCGACGAAGACCCTACATCCTGGGCGGCGCGGCGGTGGCGGTGCTGCTTATCTCCGGCATCGGCTTCGCCGCAGATTATGTTACCGTCTTCGCCATCTACTGCCTGTTGCAGGTCAGTTGCAACGTAGCCCAAGCCCCGTACCAGGGATTTATTCCCGACCTGGTGCCAGCAGACCGCCGGGGGCTGGCTTCAGGGGTAAAAAGCCTGCTAGAAATAGTAGGCGGGGTTAGCCTGGTACGCCTGATAGCCCTCTTTATGGAGCACTACTCCACCGGCGGCGGGGCTCACTGGCTGTGGCTGAGTCTGGGTATCCTGGCGGCCATACTGCTGGGAACCATGCTGGCTACCGTCCTGACCGTCAGAGAAAGGCCGGCGGCCGGCGGTTCGCGCCAACCCCTGCTACCCACTCTTTACCAGAGTTTCCGGATTGATGTCCGGGCAAACCGTGCCTTTATCTGGTTCCTGGTATCGCGTCTCCTCGTCCTCATGGCCTTCGCCATCCTGCAGAGATTTGCCCTGTACTTTATCAGGGACGTCGTTGGCATAGCCAGCCCGGCGGCGGTGACCGGTGACCTTCTCATAGTGGTCGGCATTTGTATGCTGGCGGCGGTCTACCCGGCCGGACGGCTCTCGGACCGGACAGGCCGCCGGCCCATCGCCATCTTCAGCGGCCTTTTCGGGGCGCTGGGGATTGCGGTACTGTTTCTAGCCGACAGCTACGGGGTGGTGATACTGGCCGGCGGCATCCTGGGGATTGCCAGCGGCGCTTTTTTAAGCACCGGCTGGGCCCTGGCTACGGACCTGGTAGCCAGTGGTGAGGAGGCAAGATATCTCGGCCTGGCCAACCTGGCCGGCACCGGCGGTAGCGCCCTGGTACTCCTTACCGTCGGACGCTTAATCGACCTCTTCAACACCTACGACCCGAACCTGGGCTATTCCGTCATGCTCCTAATATGCTTTATCTATTTCGTTGTCGGGTCATTGTTGCTGCTGAAAGTGACCGATTGGTCTCAACTGAAGTAAGAGACTAAAACCTCCCAGCCTAGCGCTCCAGCCAGGGCAATGACTATATATAATATAGCCCTGCCCAGCCAGCAGGCAACCAGGAATTTCCACATAGGGAAGCGGACGACGCCGGCGGCCACGCCGGCAAGGTCAAACGGTAAGAAAGGCACCAGGGAGAAAATGAAGATGGCAATAGCCCCCCACCGCCGCACCCAATCCAGAAGCCGGCCGTAGAGCTTGCTTCTGGTGACGACCCGGCGCCCGCTGTAGCCGGCGGTATAACCCAGCAATTCGCCGATGGCCGCCCCGGCCCCACCAGCCAGCCCCACCATAATCGCGCCGACGAGGCCGGCGTTGGCGTAAAAAACCGCCGCCAGCGAGGCCAGTACTAGGGGAACCGGGATAGGTAAAATTATAGTGGCATTGCCGATAAGACTGATAAGGAAAGCACCGATATAGGCGTATTCTTTTAGCTCAACTATCCTCTCCCGGTAAAAATAGATAACCACCGTAATAGCTATGACCAAGAGCAGTGTTAATAGAGGCATTGCCCGGCTGCCAAGCCAAGCCCAGACTCCTGTGGTCTGTTTATCTCCACCGGTAACACCCATTATGGCAGCATTGTAGCATATTTGGCGACCGGGGGCGACGAGGGCGGCAACATTGTCTCCCTGCCGATTCTTTGCTATACTGAGTGGTTGTGCCCCCATCGTCTAGAGGCCTAGGACACCGGCCTTTCAAGCCGGTAACAGCGATTCGAATTCGCTTGGGGGCATTCTAGGTCATTCCCACGATGAAGTAGGGGAAATGCCCGACATAAAACCAAGGACCAAAGCCGCGAAAGGTGACCAGCTCACCGGGGAACTCAAGGCTAGTCGTTAGTGAATGGCAGTCATGGCAGCAGGTTCATACCGCCAACACCTCGCGTAGCTAACTCTTGTATCTAACTACTTCGCTGACCGGCCGACGGGGGCTGCGGTAGGTATTAATAATACTATTAGGATTAGGATAGCCGAGACCAATACCGGCGACGATATTTAAGCTCTCAGGAATTTCCAGTTCCCGGCGCAAAATGTCCGGTTGCGATAGAAAGCCTCCAGCGATAAAGGAATCGACCCCATAGCCCTGGGCGGCTATACAGATGCTCTGAATAAATATTCCGATATCCAAATCAGAAGACAAGGCTTTATCCATGCAAATTACCACCAGTACCGGGGCCCCGTAAAGCCGGGAGGACCACTCCGTAAAGACTTTGGCCGATGCTGGATCAGCAGGGTCCAATCCCAGCAATTTTAACCGTTCGTTTCTGACGGTGGTCATACGCTCCTGGATAAAAGACGGCAGAGGAGGCCTTTCAGACGGGGTCCCTGCCCCACCACCCTGCAAACGTTCCCGATACATCTTACGAATCTTTTCTATAGTAGCACCACTGACGACGAAGACCTCCCATGGCTGACTATTACCGCCGGATGGACTGCGAGTAGCTAACTCCAAAATATTCATTACAGTCTCCTTGGGGACCGGCTTGGAGCTGAAGTCACGCACGCTATGACGGGTTAAAATAGCCTCAATAACATCCATGAAAATTAGACCTCAAACTAACATATTTCACCAGAAAGTATAACATAGTCGAATCGGATTTTACTAAAAGATGTTGTGTTTTAAGGGAAATAGTTCGCAAAATAGCTTAAGCATTTTCTGTTTTTCAAGCTCCGTATCCGTTAATGGAGCCGGTCAAAACTCAGAACGCGTTCGCCTGGTCTTTTAACTTACCGGCCACTAGCATTGCACGACTAGCACGAGGGGCAGTCATAAAGCTAACCATACCGGCAAAGGACACACCGGCCATGATAAACCAGGCACCCTGATAGCTGCCATATACGTCATATATCCAGCCAGCCAGGGGCGGTCCTATCAGGCTACCAATATAAGCCACACCCATAGCCATGCCTAGGACAGTACCCAAACTGATCCGACCGAAATATTCCCTTATCAAAGCCGCTAACATAGGAGCCGGTCCCCCGTAGCCGATGCCGAAGAATATAATGAATGCTATCATCAGCCATGTCCCGGCAATATCAACGTAGTTAAACAGGAGCATACCGATAACCATCAGGGCCATCCCCGAAGCCGTTATCCGCCTCTTGTCCAGCCTGTCCCCTAACCAACCAAAGCTGAGACGGCCAGCGATAGTCACTAACGGTATAGCCATAGCTACCAAGCTGGAAGTCGCCCGGGGGATACCAATGCTGCTTAGATAAGGCATCACATGGGTTGTTACGGCAATCGCCAAGGTAAAATGACACACCATCCCCAGTGAGAAGTGCCAGAAGGCCCGGCTTTTAAAGGCCTGTTTGGCACCAATATCTGGCTCTCGGTATTGCTCTGACGGCTGGACTTCATAAACGTCTACTGCTTGGCTTACCTCACCATCAGGTAGATAACCGTAATCTTCCGGCCGATGCCGCACTATTAGTGCCAGTGGAAAGATGATGACCCACGCTCCGAGGCCAAAAATTACCATTGCCGTCCGCCAATCATAAGTATCGATAACCCACGTTACCAGCGGTACCATAACGCCTCCGGCAGCGACACCGCTCACTACAATGCCGGTGACCAGAGATACCCTTTTGCGAAACCAGTTACCTACCAGCGCAATCGGGACGACACCGGCACTTACGCTTAAGGCGGTGCTTATGAGTATAAATGAACCGTAAAACATAGCCAGGGAGTTGGTACGGCTTAGTAGCAACAAGCCGAAACCGGTAATAGTAGCCCCGGCGAAAATTAGCTTCCTCGGCCCCCAGCGGTCAAAAAGAAAGCCCACCAGGGGAGATAGAAGGCCCGATTCCAGACCACCTATTGAAGCCGCAACAGAGACCAGGGCATAACCCCAGTGAAACTCATCTACTATCGGCTCAATAAGTGCGGTTAAACTGCGAATCATGACTCCGGAACAATACACCGAAATCAAGACACAGGCGCCAACAATGTACCACCCGTAGAACAACCTGAAGCGGGGGCGCTTTGAATTGGTCATCTGATATGCCCTGTCCCAATCAACTCGAGAGCCAGGCTTTTTGGAAAGCCATAAGCCTAAGGAGAGCGTTACATTCTAACCGCCAATACTACCATTACTCCGCGATATATGCAAACCGCATCGGGCCTTATTGAACTCCGCCGCCCAAAAGGAGTTCTGTTTCCATGCTAGACCAGAATTTAGGGAAGTGGGTAAGTATATGTGACTTTAACTTTATAAATGATATCCTTTACAGAGGCAAATGGCTTTAGCAGCCAGGGCTGCGAATTGGCTTGGGGGCAGTCTAATCACGTTTCGCTCTAGCTCTGAATGTGCGGCGCCGGCTCTCCGCCCATGCCGGTCGGCCTTAAAATTACACTCAATACGAGACCGAAAATAGCCAGAAAGGCACAAATAAAGAAGGCCACTCGATAGCTATTGTCGATATCAAATATATAACCAGTCACAAACGGACCGATAGCAGCACCGACGCTGAAGCCGCAGACCACAAACCCCAGAAGCAAGCCGTGCGCTTTCAATCCAAACAATGTTGCCACCAGGGGTGACTCCGAGGCAACACAACCTCCGGAAGCAACGCCAAAGATGATAGCGAATACATAAATTGACCATGCCGTGGTAGCCGGTATGAGCCAGAACGAAATAAGTGCCATCAAGGCAAAGCCAATGATGAAGGCATTCTTATTACCGATTCTATCGGCAGCCGCCCCCAGTACCACCCGGCCAACAATGCCCGCCCCTCCCATTGTGGCAAAAATGCCGGCGGCAGTGGCGGGGGAGATCTCCAGGTCAGTTATATGGGGAACAATATGGACCATGATGCTAGAAACACTATAGCCAAGACAGAATATCATGGTGATAACCACCCATAGCTGCCGGCTCTTAACTGCCTCTCGGGTAAAGGATGATGGTGGCTCCGGTTTGAACTGCTGCTCTTCTACCTCATTTTCGCCGTAAGGTCTAAGCCCTTTTTGGGCCGGGTCGCGGCGTAAAAGCTGAGCCAGTACGACAATAACTACCAGGGCAATACCACCCAGTATTAAATAGGCCAGGCGCCAGGTATAGTTATAGATAAAATAGCTGGCCAACGGCGGTATTATCATCTGACCCAAGCCCGAGCCGGCGACAACAATGCCGGTCATTACGGTCCGCCGCTTAACAAACCATCTGGCCACGGTTGACGCCAGCGAGACAAAGGTGCCGCCTATCCCAAAGCCTATCACCACGCCAAATAACAGGTACAGCTGCCAGACAGCATTAATTTGTGACATCAGCAAAAAGCCTGTGCCTAGGAATAGGCCGCAAAAAGTCATCGACACTCGAGGGCCAAACCGGTCATTGAGCCTCCCGATAACGATGCTCATAAAGCCGTGTATCACCCAGAAAATTAAGACAGCACCCGAGGTCACGGCTCTGGTCCAGCCGAGGTCGCCTGACATCGGTTTGAAAAAGATACCAAAGGCGCTATGCACACCATAGGCCGACATTGAGATAAGCAACGACGACGACGCCACTACATAGCCATAGAAAAGGCCCTGTCTGGCCCCAGATGGTTGACGTAATTCATTAGTAGCCATGATGTAATTTCAATGCAGGCAACATACTCAGCAGATTATGCCGCCGGGTTTCATGACCGGGATAGATCGGACAAGCCCCAGCCGGCAGCTCAAGCGCCTTCTGTCAGCGCTTCTTCAGGAGAGCAGGGCCCTTTTCACCAGCGCTCTGGCTATCTCGACTTTATAGGCGTTCTCGCTGAGAGGGATGGCACCGGCTACGGCAGCCGCTGAAGCCGCTTCGGCCGTGGCGACATCAATAGCCTTACCCTTGACGGCCTGCTCGGCCGCCGCTGCCCTGACGGGCGCCGGCGCCACGGCCCCAAGAGCTATCCTGGCGTCCTGGCACACCCCATCGCTGCTGTCAATGACCGAGGCAACACTGACAATGGCAAAATCAACGGCCTCCCGCAGTCTGAATTTGAGGAACGCCTGCTTGGCTTTCTCTGGAGGGCGGGTGACCTGAATCTCGGTTACCACCTCTTCTGTCCCGAGAACGTTCCCTAAGGAACCGAAGAAGTCATTAATTGGGATTATCCTAATGCCCTCCGGTCCGGCAATCTTTACCTTTGCCTCTAAAGCGACGAGCACTACACCAATATCTGACGTGTTAACGGCCAAACAGCTACAATTGAAGCACCGATTCGCTTCCGTTTCCATTTCGGTCAAGCCCAGTCCGAAGGTATCCTCAACATCCAGGCTCCTGTCAGATAATGGAACTGTCGGTGCCTTGGCCTTGCTTGTCTTTTTTAGATACTCATTATTGAACTTTAAGAAAGTTTGCCCTGTTGCCTTATCCTTGGTTGCTGCTTCCGCTCCTGTTAGATAGCGGTCAATAGATGCGGCGGCCCTTTTCCCAGCAGCAATGGCTGATATTACAGTAGCCGAGCCGGTTACCACGTCACCACCAGCCCAAACCCCCTGTCTATCAGTAGCCTGGGTATCGGGATCAACCTGAAGGGTCTTTTGTCTTCTAACCCTAAGGCCAAATTGCCCTGGAATATCTGGAGTCTGCCCGACGGCAGCTATTACAGAGTCAAAGTACTCCGAGAACTCACTCCTAGCAACTGGCACCGGCTGCCGCCGACCACTGGCATCTGGCTCACCAAGCTCCATCCGGGTACAAACTAGCTCTAATTGACCTTTCGCTCTCTTTATCTCGGTTGGAGTCGCCAGGAAGACCACTTTGATACCTTCACTGAGCGCCTCTTCGACCTCGTCGCCGCTGGCTGGCATTTCAGCCCTGGTCCGGCGATAGACTATGGTAACCTCCTTGGCACCCAGGCGAAGAGCAACGCGGGCACTATCTATCGCGGTATTCCCCCCGCCAATCACCGCCACCCTGTCTCCCAAATTAACCCGCTCACCCAAGTTTACGGCGCTAAGGAAGCTCATGCCATCCATGACACTGGACAAACTTTCGCCTTTAATCCGCATCTTGGTACTGCTGTGAGCACCTAAGGCAAGAAAGACGGCATCATAGCCCTGCTGGAAAAGGTCGTCAATCGATTGCACATCAGTATTAACTTTTGCCTCAACACCGATCCTCAGTATCTTTTCAATCTCGGCATCCAGCACATCCTTGGGCAGGCGGTAATCGGGAATAACCAGCCGCATCATGCCCCCAATTTTGGGAGATGCCTCAAACACGGTGACGGCGTGGCCCCGCTTGGCCAGGTAGTAGGCAGCAGTTAATCCGGCCGGTCCTGAGCCGACGATGGCCACCTTCTGGCCGGTTTTCTTCTCCGGTGATTTGATGATTTCATTTGCGTGCTCAAGGATATAATCACCCATGAACCGCTCAACATCTCTTACTGACACCGGTTCATCGAAATCGCCCCGGTTGCACTCCTGCTCACAGGAGTGGGGGCACACTCGCCCGGTTATTGATGGCATCGGATTAGAGTCGAGCAGTATCTCAGTCGCTTCACGCAGGTCACCCTCTCTTACTTTGCTCAGGTATGAGGGGATATCCACATTGCCCGGGCAAGCTAAGGAGCAAGGAGGGCTGGCTGCTCTGGAACCACCAAATATAGAGTGGTACTGGTTCTCCCCATTCAAAGCGTAACAGCCTTTGCCACCCTTCAGATGGCACATGATCCGCCCTCCGACTTGGTGAGGATACCGGTAGTACCAGCACCGGACATCCTGACAAAGGTTACCGCCAACAGTTCCCATGTTCCTTATTTGCGGTGACGCCACGGAAAGGGCTGCTTGAGCCAGTATTTTATACTTCTCCTTCACGACTGGAGAGGTTTGCATTTCGCGAAGCTTAGTTAAAGCTCCAATTTTCAGTACTCCAGCTTCTTCCCTGATATAGCCCATATCAGGGATGGTCTTGATGTTTATCAGAGCCTCAGGGTACGCCGGCAGCGCCCTGTCCTTAAGCTCTCCGAGCAATTCTGTCCCACCGGCGATTAATTTGGCTTTACCTTTATAGCCCTTCAGCAATTTGACAGCTTCGTCAACAGTTCTTGCGTTGACGAGGTTGAAACCTTTCACTATGCTTTACCTCCGTTTATATCTTACCCAAGGCCTTTAGGATCTTACTAGCTGTCACTGGATAGTCCAGTATCCTCTTTCCGATTGCGTTAGAGATGGCCATAAGCACCGCGCTGGGGCCGGGTGAGGTGGCTATTTCACCAATCCCTATGGCATGGAAGCGGTGACTCGGAATAGGCGTCTCTAGAATCACGTTCTGGGTCTGGGGAAGGTCAAGGAACGTGCGCCACTTGTAGTCCAACATATTGCCGTTCAACACGCGCCCTGTATTCTTATCAAGAATAGTCTCTTCATATAGGGCAGTATCTATACCTGCCGCCCCAAGGGACCCGTGGAGTTGGCCATTCAGCACCAGGGGGTCTATAATCTGCCCGCAATCGGTAGCCGAAACGACACGCAGTAAATCTGTCTTCCCTGTCTCAATATCCACCTCTACCTCCACAAACTGCATCAGGCAGCTAGGCAGAGAGAAGTCGGTCTCGAAACGCCCCAGACCGGTCACGGTACGGGCAATGCCCATCACTTTACGCCAGGGAACCTTCCTTTCCGGCTTATCCCTGACATATATCAGCCCGTCTTCAGTCTCCAGGTCTTCCAGTCTGGCGCCGAGCACCGGGGCAGCAAGTTCCAGCAGCTTGCGGAGGGCATCCTCGGCCGCCTGTATTACGGCGGAGCCGACTGTAAAAGTCCCTCTAGAGCCAACTAGTCCGAATTCAAACGGGTTCACATGTGTATCCGGGGGCGTTATATTGACCCGGTCAAGGGGCAGATTCAGCACCTCGGCGGCCATTTTGCACAGGCTGCTCCTCTGGCCGGGGCCAGACTCCGATACACAGGCATGTACGATAGCCCGGCCGTCAGGACTCAGTTTAACCCATGCCTCGGAATCGTCCTCACCCACGTCAGCATTACCGTGGACCCCGACACCCACCCCACGCCTCTTGTTACCTTCGATAGACGTAGGTACGCCCCACCCTTTCCACTTGTCTTTCCAGCCAAAGACTTCGGCCCCCTTCTGCATCGCCTTGGAATAGTCCACACCACGGCAGACCCACCAGTTGCCGTCGCGCCAGAAGTAGCCGTCACCAGCCTTGGCATAGTTCTTTTTAAAGAACTCCACCGGGTCAAGACCGGCCTTTTCCATGGCTATAGATAATACTGGCAGCCAGGCACATTCAAGCTCCTGACCGCCGAACCCCCTGACGACTCCCGTCGGGATCCGATTGGTACAGATAAGCTTGGAGCGAAGGTTCCAGTTGGGGCACCGCAGCAAAACCATCGTCTCGCCGAGACCGACGGCAATCTGGTACTTTCCCGACTCGGTATAGGCACCCCCGCCCACGATCCACTCGCCCGATACTGCCGTTACCATGCCATCCTTCTTGATACCTACCTTGATATCAATACGGGAAGCCAGTCGCACTGTGTAGGCTTCGAAGTGTTCGACCTTGTTATAGTAAAGGAAGACCGGCCGGCGGGTAACTTTGGCCAGGGCCGCAGCCTGGGTAAGCGGGCGGAGATTGGCATTTTTTGTCCCGTAACTGCCGCCGCATTGAGTACCGATAACCCGGATGTCAGCCAACCCGAGAACCGGTTGTGCAGTGTATTTATTCATAGCCGCCGATTGCGACGCGACATATAAGGTCAGCTCACCTAACTCTCCCCATTCAGCGATAACCCCGGGGGGTTCCGGTGGCAGGGGATGGGGGAAGTTCTCATAAGAGCACGACCCTTCGGCGACGAAGTCAGCTTCGGCAAACCCCTTTTCGACATCACCCATGACGACATGCTGCAATAGTTTGGGGTCGATCTTGATGGGATCGGGGGGAAGAGTGTTATTGGGGAACTGCGTGAATAGCTGTGGCGCGCCGGGCTTCATGGCTTCCTGAGCGTCATAGACAGGCGGCAGCACTTCGTACTCCACATCTATTAGCTCCAAGGCCGCCTCGGCTATCTCTGCGGTTTCCGCAGCGACCAAGGCTACGCTGTCGCCTACATAACGCACCTTGCTGTCGAGGGTACTTTCATGCCGGGGTAATCCCCAGTTCCACTGAGGGACGTTTTTATAGGTAAGCACCGCTTTGACGCCGGGCAATTTCTCCGCCCTGGTCGTCTCAATGTTCTTGATTACGGCATGGGCATGCGGACTCCTCAAGACCTTACCGAAAAGCATCCCCGTGAGCCTGATATCATCAATATACGGTGCCTTACCGGTGACGATTGCCCGGGCATCCTTACGCGGTGTCGCCTTACCTATATGCCGGTAGCCTCTAGCCATTGGTATCACTCCTTCCTGACGCTTCCTTTACTGCCTTGATGACCTCGTAGTGCGATATACACCGGCAGTAGTTGCCGGAAAGAGCCTGCTTGATAGCCTCTTCCGTTGGGGAAGGGTCCTCATCCAGCAGCGCCTTGGCACTCATTATTATTCCCGGGGTGCAGAAACCGCATTGAAAGGCCGTATTGTCGATAAATGCCTGCTGCAACGGGTGCAGCTGCCCCGTTTCCAGGTCCTCCAGCCCCTCAATAGTCGTTATACTCTTGCCATCACAATCCATGGTCAGGGTAATACACGACAGAACGGTTTCGCCGTCCATAATAACCGTGCATGCGCCGCAGGCACCATGGTCGCAGCTTATCTTTGTCCCGGTAAGACGCAGCGTCTCCCGTAGGGTATGCGCCAGGGTATGCGACGGGGCAACTTCACCCGGCTTATCGCCTACCGCCAGCTCGTATAACCAGCCGTTCACGGTCAAGCTGATGCTGCCCTTCTGACTATCCTTTACCCTTCTAATCGTTACTTTACTATCACCTTCCATCGTTACCCCCTACTGGTTTGGAAATACTATACACTATACCCCCCGATAATCGCAAATTCGCGGCGCTGGTAACTTCCCCATAATACGGGCGACGGGCCAATCCTCAAGCGCCAAGTTATGTTACAATAGACCCGAATATTGCCATACAGGAGGTCGCATCTTGACTTTAGTAGAATTACTGGGTCTCATCGCCGGGGCACTGGTAACATGCAGCCTTATTCCGCAACTGGTCCGCGTCTTTCGGCTTAAGAGCGCCCGCGAGATAAGTACGCTTTTTACCTCGTTACTGCTGCTGGGAACCATCGCCTGGCTGGCCTACGGGATTATTCTGGGGCTTCTCCCGGTCATCGTCTGGAACACCACCGGGGCGCTGTTGGTGGTGACACTCCTGTATGCCAAGCTAAGGTATGGAAGGTAGTAAAAACAAGCAGTGCTATTTTACGAGTTTAAAATTGTTCTTTTAGCCTCTGGTAGGTCTCTGCCAGGGCTTCGTTAACTATCTTTATATCCGCCATCACCGGCATAAAGTTGGTGTCTCCCTGCCAGCGCGGTACGATATGAGTGTGAATATGGTCATCTATGCCGGCGCCGGCCACCTTCCCCATGTTGATACCGACATTAAAGCCATCCGGGTGATACACCTGTCGTATGACCTTGATACTCAGGCGGACTATCTCAAAGTGCTCGTGAAGCTCGGCATCGGTCAGCTCTTCCAGGCTGGCGACATGGCGATAGGGTGCCACCATCAGGTGGCCGGTGTTATAGGGGAAGCTGTTAAGCATGATAAAGTTATTCTCACCACGGTACAGGAGGTAATTCCGAGCATCGTTATCCTCAACCGGCTTATCGCACAGGATACAGCCTGCCGGCTTTTCCTGCTGGATATATTCTACTCGCCACGGCGCCCAGAGGTGTTCCACTTTCCGTCTCCTTATCGGTAATTCGGTACTATTTTAACGGGCCGCCCGGCAATCGTCAAAGTCTGATTAATAATTTATGTTTAAAACGGCGGTTGTCAGCAGTAATGTTATTACTTTATAGTTAGTATAGTCATGGCCGACAAGAGCGACAGCATAACTTTCTTGGGAACTGGCGGGGCCCGTTTCATGGTGACCAGCCAGATTCTGGCCTCCGGCGGCCTGTGGTTAAGCTTAAGCGGAACCGAGATACTGGTTGACCCCGGTCCTGGTTGCATCGTCCAGGCGGCCAGGAGGAAACTGAAGCCCGAGAAGCTGGCGGCTATCATTGTCTCGCACCGCCACCTGGACCACTCCGCCGATGTCAACATCATGGTCGAAGCGATGTCCCGGGGTGGCCTGAGGCGGCAGGGACGGCTTTTTGCCCCGGCCGATGCCCTGGAGGCCGAGCCAATTATCTTCTCTTACCTGAAGGGCTACCTGGAAAGTATCGAAGTCCTGGCGGAAGGCAAGTCATACTCGGTGGGTGATGTCTCTTTTACTACGCCGGTCCGGCACATCCACCAGGTAGAGACCTACGGGATGGTGTTCCGGGCGCGGCACACCTTCTCATACATTGCCGATAGCCGCTACTTCGACGGCCTGTGCCGCAGCTACGGCGGCGAGCTGCTGGTTATCAATGTCGTCCGGCTTGAGGCCAACCACCCTTACGACCACCTCTCGGTGCCCGATGCCGGGCACATCATAAAAGAACTGAAACCGAAAATGGCCATTCTGACCCACTTCGGTATGACCGTGTGGCGGGCCAGGCCGTGGCAGGTAGCGGAAAGGCTGTCCCAGGAGACCGGCGTAACGGTGATAGCGGCCCGCGACGGCATGAAATTCGACCTGGCACAGCTTGACTGAGAGCGGGATTATGGACAGAGAGAGATTTGAGCGGCTAGTACTCAGGGCAGTTGAGGCCCTGCCTGAGGAGTTCCACCAACGAATGGAAAACATCGATGTGATGGTGGCCGACTGGCCAACCAAACACCAGTTAGCCAGCGTGGGGCTGAAGCGCGGCCACACCCTGCTGGGCCTCTACGAGGGCGTGCCCCTCACCCGGCGCAGTAGCCACTACGGGCTGGTGACGCCGGATATTATAACCGTATTTCAGAAACCGATAGAAGCAACGTGCCGAAACGATGACGAAATTATCGCCGAGATACAGCGGGTGGTGCAGCATGAGATTGCCCATCACTTCGGTATCGGGGACGCCCGGCTGGAACAGATAGAAAACGACCGGGATTCTTAATCAGGACGGGCTTCAGGGGAGGGGCTGGCTTTTCACCACGTAGTTCCCTTTCGAGCTATAGCCGAACTCGGTGCGGTAGTACTCTTTGGCGCCGGTGCCGCTTAAGACAACTATAGAAGGCACCCGAAACTCCTCTACGGCGATGCGCTCGGCTTCGGCCATAAGCAGCTTACCCCAGCCCCGGTGCTGGGCCGCCCCGGACCGCCGCTCCTTCAGGGGGACCTCGGGGCCAGAGACGTGCAACTCCCGTATCAGGGCCAGCTTTCCGTTTACCGCCGGCCCTAATTCCGGTGGTGGCCGTGACTGAATTCTCAGCCGCAACAGGCCGAACAGCGTTTCATTCTCATCCTCAACTGACAGCAGAATCTCCTGGCCTCCCGACGCCTCGTAGCCCATTCTGGTCAGGCCAGGAGCGCCTATCTCCCGACCAATCTGCTGGCGGTGACCATACTCCCGGCAGCGGATGCACCGGCACTCGACCCCCTGCGCCTTCATTCGCTCCCGGACCGGACCGCGCAGCGAGTCCTTCAGGCCGCCGACAATATAACGGGCCGGGATGTCACGAAGCACCCGGGAAATCCGGACATACTTGGGCACCGCCGCCTTGAGCCGACAGACTAGGTCGGTCATGGTATCATCATCATAGGGATGATAATCCCCCGCCCGGTACCATCTCTCCAGTTCGGTGCCGGCAACCACCATGGTCGGATAGAGCTTCAGGCCATCCGGCCGGAAGCGGGCGTCGCTAAAAAGTTCCCGGAACAGCGCCAGGTCCGTCTCTGGGGTAGCCCCGGGTAGCCCCGGCATCCAGTGGTAATGCACCTTAAGGCCATGCTCCCGGAGCAAGCCGCTAGCCCGGACCACATCCTCAACCGTGTGGCCACGCCGCACCCGGCGGTATATCTCTTCATCCAGGGTCTGCACCCCCAACCCCACCCTGGTGGTGCCGAACTCGAG